>JALURI010000217.1 GCA_027016965.1 Geoglobus sp. | reverse complement strand
GTCCATGTTGTTCTCGTTTATTACATTTTCAATGGCGGCAGGTATGAGTATATCTGTTTTCAGAGTCAATATCTCCTCATTGGATATGTGATCGTCTCTAAATCCAGCAACACTTCCTGTTCTTCGTTTGAACTCCAAAAGTTCATCTGGATCAAGTCCTTCATTGCTGTAAACACCACCTCTACTGTCAGTCACGGCAATTATTCTTGCATCCATTTCATGGAGAGTTTTTGCTGCCCAGTATCCAACATTTCCAAAGCCCTGAACAACCACATCTGCATCTTTTATTTCCATTCCTATTGCTCTGGCTGATTCCCTTGCAATTATTGCAACACCCCTTCCTGTTGCTGATGTTCTTCCAAGTGAACCACCAAGAGATACTGGCTTTCCTGTTACAATGCCTGGAACTGTATATCCCTGATAAACACTGTAGGTATCCATCATCCATGCCATAACCTTTTCGTCAGTGTACATGTCCGGAGCCGGAATATCTCTCTCTGGACCAATAAACGGTGTCAGCATTGCAGTGTATCTCCTTGTTAATCTTTCAAGTTCTCTTCTGCTGAGCATCTTTACGTCAACTCTCACCCCTCCCTTCCCCCCACCATAGGGAATATTCACGAGGGCACATTTCCATGTCATCCACATTGCAAGTGCCTTTACTTCATCCATGGTAACGCCTGGATGATACCTCACGCCTCCTTTGTAGGGTCCCCTGACACCACAGTGCTGAACTCTGTATCCTGTGAAAACACTTATTCTCCCATCATCCATTCTGACAGGAATCTTAACTTCTACAGCCCTATCAGGCACCTTAAGGTAATCCACAACATCCTTCCTTATTTCTGCAATTTCAGCGGCTCTTTCAAGCTGATAGCACGCCATCTCATAGGGATTCATTCCTCCACCTCCAGAAAACCGTAATCTCTTCCTATTTCAAGCCATGCCCATGCCCACACAACACACTCAAATGCTCGAACAAGGTCGTCTTTCTCCAAAAAATATCTTGAATCATTTATATAAGCTTCTATATTTTTAACAAACTCACTGTTTCCTGAAATTCTGACTTTATCTATTTTATCAAGCCACTTGATAGTTTCTGCTTTCAGCTCTTCTTCAACCTTCATACTTCTTCACTCTCAGAATAAGACCATCCCGCCCCACTATGACTACGATATCTCCTTCCTTCAGGTCATCATCGCTCATAATTTTCCACAGCTCGCCATTAAATTTTGCAATGCCCTCTCCATCTGAAAAGCTCATCACCTTCCCCTTCCTCCCAATCAGGGCTTCAGCTCCAACCTTCTTTTTTGCCCTCTTTATCTGCATGATTTTTATTATCCCGAATGTCATAATTGCTCCTATCCCGAGGCCAAGACCTCCTACAAGCATTGTAAAGCTCTGATAGAAGTCTCTCGGCATAAGAGGTTCACTGTAAAGCATAAGAGTTCCAAGAACTATGCAAACAACAGAAGCAGCCCCGAGAACACCGTAGGTTGGTGTCAGGAATTCTGCAACAAGGAACAGTATGCCCAGAAGTATAAGCACAACACCCATGTAATTCACGTTTATTACTCCAAGTCCGAAAAGTGCAAGAATTAAAGAAATTGCTCCAAGAACTTCAGCTCCCATTCCGGGAGATGTCAGACCATAGATGAGCCCATAAATCCCGATAATTAGAAGTATGGAGGCAAGCTCTGGAGAGGATAGGAGATTATATATCTTAACTCTCAGCGATTCACCATAGATAACTATTCTCTGTTCGGCTGTATCAAGGACAACCTTGCCTGATGAGGTTTCGACTTCCATTCCATCTGCTTTTTTCAGGAACTCAGATTTGCTGTCAGCAAGTACATCTATTATGTTGTATCTGTACGCCTCACTTGCAGGGGCGCTGTATGCATGGGTTACAAATCTTTCAATTGCTGTTGCATTTCTGCCTCTTTTTTCCGCAATGGATTTTGCGTAGCTCGCCAGATAATTTACAATTTTATCCTCAACCCTGGGTTCGCCAAGTCCCGTAGAGATGGGGGTGGCAGCGCCGATAGATGTGCCATTTGCCATCCCTGCAACATTGGATGATACAACAATCAGAGATCCGGCAGATGCGGAAAATGCACCTGGAGGGACGTAGGCAAGAACCGGTACCCTGCTGTCAAATATTTCAGATATTATTTTTTCAGTTGATGAGACCAGACCTCCAGGTGTGTCTATTATGAGAAGGACAGTAGTGAAACCCTCTTTTTCTGCTTTTTCAATAGCTTCCTTTACGGCTATGTAAGTGCCCTCATTTATTGTACCCTCAATCCGATACTCAAGAATGTCGGCACTAACCGGTGGAAGAAGAATAACTGTGATTAGAATGGACAAGACGATCCTTAGATATGACCCCATAAAACAATTTACCGGATGAGAATTAAAAAATTATTCCACATATATTGCAGGCTTTCCGGGCATCGCAATCTTCATTTTCTCTTCAGGCATGACTTTACTGTCAAGAATCACCTCAAGACCTGTCTCTTTTTCAATGAATTCTTTTGCCTCTTTAATTATTCGTTCCTCATCAATTTCTATCAGCATTTCACCCTCTCTCATTACTCTTTTTAAAAATCCCTGAACCTCATTTGAAATTTTTCTCAGTCTTTCATCTTTCATGAGCTCCCTCATGACGTCTTTCATGTTTCTCTTTGATCTCGCAATTTCAAGAGCGCGTTTTTTCCATTCCTCTGCAAATGATATGTAAACTCTCGATGGGGCTTCAACAAACTTCGTAACCTCGTTTATGTCGTCAATGAGGGTTTTCAGATATCTTTCTGCAGTTTCAAGCTCTTTGCTAACCATGGATTCGTTATATTCTGGATATGGCTCAAGACAGATGAAGGAATCATGTTTCCAGTGCCAGATCTCCTCACACAGATGAGGTGTAAATGGAGAGAGAAGCTTCAGCCAGTCATCAAATATTACTGAAAGATTCTTTCCACCTCTTCTGAGATACCATCTGACATCATTCATGACCTCAAAAAATGCAACATTAACAGCTCTTCTCGTTTGAAGATTCTCCATTGCTTCCCTTGTCTCCTTAACAGCTCTTTGAAATCTGCTAACAAGCCACCTGTCCAGATCACAGAGTTCATCTGGCTCTTTCAGATAATGTTCCTTTGCGAGATAGTAAAGCCTTGCAAGATGTGTTGAAAGACTTTCAACGTCCTTTCTCTTCCAGTCTGCATCGCTGTCGTATTCAGAGGCATGGAGAATATACATCCTGGTAACATCCGCTCCAAATTCAGAAACAGCACGTTTTAGTGTGAGAAGTGGGCCTTTGCTCTTGCTCATCTTTTTCCCTTCAAGGCTAACGAATCCGTTTACTGCAATGGCTCTTGGCCAGTATTTTTCAGGGAACAGAGCGATATGATGGAACAGAAAGAAAAGAAGATGGTTTGCAACAAGATCCTTCCCACTGCTCCTCAGATCAACAGGGTACCAGTACTCAAAGTCTTCTCTCAGTGATTTAAGAAAATCAGGATCAATTCCGGACTTTTCGGAGACAGCTCTGGGGTCTCCTTTACCGAGGATAACATAATCAAAAAACTCTTGAATCAGATTTTCAGGCTTTAAGGCTCCGGAATTTACATATCCTGCTATTATATAGTATGCCATATAAATGGTTGAGTCTGAAAGGCTCTCTATCAGCCATTCTCTGTCCCATGGAATTCGCGTTCCAAGACCCTTTCTTCTTGCACATGCCTTGTCCTTCAGCCATTCAATTTTGTTTCTGAATTCCTCCTTGTAATATTCCGGAATTATTTTCATCTTCTCAAGCCAGTAAAGAACTCTTTGCTTCCACTCAAGGTTTGAGTAGTTAAGAAACCACTGATCCCTGACTACTTTAACAACACATTCAGTTCCACATCTGCATATCACAGGTTTTTCGCTGAATTCATAGAACACGTCTCCATTTCCACCTTTTATTAGATCCTCATGAATCCTGTCTTTTGCAACAGAGACCTTTAATCCACTGTACTTCCCCGTGTTCTCCATCATCACTCCTTTGTGAAACTCTTTCTTGTAAACGGTCTTGGTTGCTTTATCGAGAAGGTCAGTATCGTGCTGATTCTTCACTCCAAGTTTTTCAGCAACATCTCTTGCGGGAATGCTGTAGTCTTCACCTTCAATTTCGATAAGAACAATGGGTTCGAGCTCCTGAATTATTTCTTTCCCTATCTGGTATTTATCCAGAACACCCGTTCTTTTAAGGTCCATTATGGCTATGTAATCAAATGGTGCATGGGCGGGAACGGACATCACAATTCCTGTTGCATTATCCGGATCAACAAAATCTGCAGGAAGCACAGGAACCCTTCTCCCGGTCACAGGGTTAATTGCGTACCTCCCAAAAACAGATTTTGAATCAATTTCTTCAATAAACCTTACCTTTCTGTCTGTGAATCTAAGCTTCTCAAAGGCTTTTCTGCTTACAAGCCATTTCTCACCGTTCACCTCTGCCACAACATGGATTTCAGGTTTGAGCCAGATGTTGGTTACGCCAAAAACCGTTTCAGGTCTGAGGGTTGCACATGGCAGAATTATATCAGAATCTTCAAGTTTGAATTTTATGATGGTGTATTCGATTATTGTTGCAGACTCTCCTGCCAGAAGATCGTGATCTTCTACAGGATTGTCGTCATGGGGGCAGTACCTTACAGGATGACTTCCTTTGATAATCAGATTTCTGTCCTTGAGTTTCCAGTACTGCCATTCTATAAATCTCTGATATGATTCATCCATTGTGGTGAATTTTCTTCTCCAGTCTATGGAGAAACCTATCATCTTGAGCGCTCTCTCAGCCTCTCTTGAGAAGTATTCGACGATCTTTTCAGGCGTTGTCAGATGGATTAATTCCTCATAAGGCACATCGTGGAATTTTGTATAAACATCAACTGTCCTTTCATCTTTTTTTGCAATCAGCTCTGCGAGCCCTATGATTGGAGTACCTGTAACATGGAATCCCATGGGAAAGAGAACATTGTAACCTAGCATTCTTCTGTATCTGGCAACTGCATCCCCTATGGTGAATGTTCTTGTGTGCCCTGCATGAAGATTTCCGTTGAGATAGGGGTATGGTATGGTAATGAAGAATTTCTTTTTGTGGGAGCGATCAGCCTGAAAGATGCCATGTTTTTCCCACTCTTTCTGCCACTTTTCTTCGATCTCCCTGAAGTCCATGGTTGGACTTTAATCAGGGATTAAAAATATTTACCCAACTTTTTCCCGAAGAGTGGTGAAGCCAGATAGAGAATGTTGAGGATTAAAACCCCGTAGGTAAATTCTTTTTTGAAAAGAGTTCCAGCAAGAATAATTGCAGCTGGAAGCAGAAGATATGGATTTCTTATTTTTGGATATCTGACATTACTCACCATTAGAAAAGCCAGTGCAATACTCACAATTCCTGCGGTGTAAGAGTTAAAAATTATTTCAATTGAGATAACCATCAGAGCAGAAGATGTTATGGGAAATCCAACGAAATCCCTGTGTTCTTCAGCCGAAAACCTTGCAAGCCTGTACATTCCTGCCAGAAGATATGGCAGTGCTAATGTTGGAAAAAAGTATGCAGAGGCTATTCCAAAGGATGCAAAGTCAGCCAGAGAATCAGTGAACTTCCCGTATCTGCCTGAATACCCTTTTCTTGCAAGATATCCATCAAAACCATCCATTATTGCTGCAATAAAGATAAACCTCGGGTCCCGCATAACTATCGCAAGAAACCCGGAAATAACGTTGAAAAATGAGAAATAATCAGCAATATCAATATGCCTTTTCATGTTTTACCGCCACCGTCTGACCTGCCTTTACTTTTTCGCCTTTTCTGACAGTAAATGTGTATCCATCTGGAATTTCAAGAGTTACTCTGGATCCAAACACAATCATCCCTATTCTCTGACCTTTCTTAACTCTTTCCCCCTCTTTAAGATAACAGATTATCCTTCTTGCAAAAATTCCCGCTATCTGTTCAACAACAAAAGTGCCATCTTCTGAGCCAATCCAGATGACATTTCTCTCATTTCTCTGACTCATTCTGTGAAATGCCGGAAAAAATCTCCCTCTAAAATATTTTATTGTCTTCACCACCCCATCACACGGACTTCTGTTAACGTGACAATCAAAAAAGTTCATGAATATCTCAATTCTGCCGTCTGAGATCTCAACAATTCTGCCATCGGCAGGAGACACGATTCCTTCCCCAATTTCCCTTTCAGTATCCCTGTAAAAAAAGGCTATGAAAACGGCAGTTACCAGTAAAATCAGAAAAATTCCATAACTGACAATAAATGCAGGTATTGACAGTGCCATCAGAATAAATATCATCCTCAACCCTGTTTTTTCCAAGCTTTCACCACCTCATCTTTAATACTGAATATCATGTCCGCAAATTCAGGCAGAAGTCTGAACACTCCGACAGAGATGGCGATTAACGCCAGTGTTGCCAGAATTTTTGAAATTAAATGATGGGCAATGTAAAAGCTGTAATCTGCTGAACCAAACCACTCTCCTCCATAAGCCGAAATAATGAAAACATTTCTCAGCAGATTCAGAATGTATATCACAGGCACAGATATGAGGAAAGCCATGAGTTTTCTTCTGATTTCTGCATGGGTTGATATAGTTATGCCTGTAAACAGTGCCATGCTCTCGATTCCGGTGCATGCCAGTATGATCTGAACATACTTTTCATTGTAGCGGATTATATCTTCAGAATGTCTTTCAAAATTAAATCCAAGAAATTCGGCAAGTCTGATGCTCATGTCTGTTGTATGAATTATGAGATTGGACTTCAGAGGTGTAATGGCAAATGTGAAATAGATCAGAGATGAAACAAGGGCGACAGATGTTATCGGGATAAATATTCTTTCATTCTCAGACCTGAGTATTGTCAGACCCATAAACGAGAAAAGAGCAAAAGCCAGAATCATCAGGGCTGTATTGTAAAAATCCGATATCTGGAGGTAGTGTGGTGTTTTGGATAGCCAGGAAATACCAAAAAAAAGCCACCCTGAAAATCCGATGAATCTCTTTCTTGTTACAACGTAGATGAGCATGAGTGCAATTGATGTGAATTCAAGCATAATCGGGAAATTTATTAACTGAATATAAGACATTCGCCGTGGATCTGCACATACACAGCACGTATTCAGATGGAAGTGCAAGCATAGACGAAATAGCAAGAAAGGCAAAAGAGAGGAGATTGAAGATTATAGCCATATGTGATCATTCATCCGATCATCCAAAAGGGCTCAACGAGAAAAAAGCAAGAAGAAGAAAAATTGAAATTGAAAACGCTCAGGAGAAATTCGGAATAAGAATCTTAAACGGGGTTGAGTGTGGAATACTTGAAGATGGTAAGATCATCATGCCAGAACATGATTTCAATCTTGTTATAGCTTCATTGCACGCATACCTTCCAGTAGATGAGGTATATCGCAGGCTGAAGAGGTGCATAACTGAAAACAGTGTGGATATTCTGGGTCACATTCACGCCGGAATGTTCTCATACAATTCTTCCATTCCTGAATATGATATGGAGATAATCGATCTTGCGAGGGAAAACAGTGTGGCGATAGAGCTAAACAGTTATCACATGTCACCCCCAGAGGACTTTCTGAGACTCTGCAGAGGAAAAAAGGTTTTCTACTCATTTGGCAGTGATGCACACCGGATTTCAATGGTGGGAAAACTTGATTTCTCTATAAGGATGGCAAAGATTTATTTTGAAAATGGAAAAAATCTGGCTCATGAAATGTATTGTTCTGACAGTTGATGGCATCATTCCTTATCGGGGTGGGATAGTACTCGTGCAGAGAAGAAATGAACCGTTTAAAGGTTACTACGCCCTTCCAGGTGGGATTGTTGAGTACGGAGAGGCTGTTGAGGATGCAGTTGTGAGAGAGATCAGCGAAGAAACGGGACTTGAATGCAGGGTTGAGGAGCTTGTTGGAGTATATTCTGATCCTGACAGAGATCCCAGAGGTCATTTTATAAGCATCTGTTTTCTGCTTCAGGTAACTGGCGGGAAGCTGAAGGCGGGAAGTGATGCACAGGACGTAAAGATTTTTAAATTGGGAGAACTTCCAAAGCTTGCATTTGATCATTCAAAAATGATTAGGGATGCTGAGGTGATGCTTGTTGGAATTCTGTCCAAAATGCAGGAGCATAATGATTTACCAGGGTGACAGAGCTGTTTGCAGAAAATGCGGATATGAAAAGGAAGCAGATGACAATCCAAATCTGATAATTACTGCAAAGAAAAGTGAAGGTGAAATCCCTGTTATTGAGGGAGAAAACATAAAGACTCTACCTACAACAAACGTTATCTGTCCTCAGTGCGGGAATAATGAGGCATTCTGGTGGCTGAGACAGCTCAGATCTGCAGATGAAAGTGAGGTTAGATTTTTCAGATGTACAAAATGTGGGAAAACGTGGAGAGAGTATGATT
>JALURI010000216.1 GCA_027016965.1 Geoglobus sp. | reverse complement strand
CACCACCTAAAACCCTCACAAAGCCTTATCACATAAGGAAAAAGCCCTTTTCAAGGCAAAATCCCTATTTGGCGAATGTTAGGCGAAAAATGAGATGAGAATGCAATGTTGAGTAGTCAGTAGTAGTCACTGAATTTATTATATAATGTTGAAACATTATTGAGTAACGGGTTCCACTACAATAAATTGAAAAGGTGGTACTGGAGCGTTTACAACCTCTCCCGTGGCATTATCTGTGATTTTTACATCAATATAGACAACGTCGGCAGTTATATTCGCGGTCTGTGTTTTGTTAAATTTTGCTTCAAGCACACCATTCGCAGCATCCGTTATTGTCGTCGATGCGGTGGCAATTAAACTTCCTCCTGGTTTATCTCTCATTTCACATGCAACACTTTTCCCTGAGAGGTTATAAGGCTGGTCATTATCATCAACCAGCGTAATGATAAGAGTCTCATCGTTCCCTTTTACAATCTTGTTCACCCGGCTTGTTGTCATCATTTTGCTCCTGTTCAAGTTTGGCAAGGATGTTTTTAATAAGCGCACCGGCTCTCACAATGAGACTCCCGGATAACGGCGGGAGGCTTGCGTTCATGAGAAATGATTTGAGGAATTCAACTTCTTCATTTGTCAATTCAATCTTCTTGCCATTCATAACCTGCAATCTCCTTTTATATGAGTGCGATTTCGCCAACTTTGACGGTTGTACCGTCGGAGTATTTAACCTGGACTTTGAGCTTATTATTCGCCTCATCGATATAGAATACGAACTGATTCGCTCCGAGTGTTACAGTCGGTGATGCAAGCGCCCTACTTACCCATTCCCCTTCATGCGACAGGAAAGCTTTTTCCACTCCTTTGTTTTTCCAGGAGTTTAGTTTTGCTCCTGATGTCACAAGATCGCTTGATGTGTCAAATTGAAAAGCTTCAGAAGATGATTTGTCTACCTCACCTGATAATAAGTACATTGGGGCGTTATATGCAGGCTTTATCCTGTTATTTAACAAAGTCGTATGGTATATACCGTTTGATGTATGTAATGTTAATGCTCCAAAAGCAGCATAAGTCTTTACATACATTCTTCCATTGCTCTCTATAGCAAAATATCTCGCACCTCCCGCATCTTGAATTTGTACAATGTCCTGCGTTTGCCCCGTTACCGCTTTAACATACAACTGTATCTCATCGGTTTTCCCAGTGATCGATACGAGACCGTTTCTTGTTGACGAGCCAATTGTAAGTCCCTGATCCACCCAAAGATACGGCGATACATACAAATACCGTCCCGTAGCGCGATTTATCGACAGGTCAAACGTGTACGTAGACGGGTCGGACCACTCAATTTGCCCATCATTCAAGATCTTGAGCCTTGGTTGACTCGGTCCATCATAAAATACAGCAAGCACCTGACCAGCGTTACCAGAGCCGATATTGAGCACGCCATCGTCGGCAACGACGAATTGAGCGGCAGAGCCGATGATGTCGAGTTTCCCGCTTGGCGCCGCTGTTCCGATACCGAGTCTTGCGTTCGTGTTGTCCCATACGAACGTTGCGTTACTCTTGAGTTCTCCTGACTGCCCCCAGAACAAGATTTCCCCTTGCGCCCCTGGTTTCACACCCGAAATCTCTCCCCAGGCAACCTGCCCCGCCGTCCATTGCTTGAGCGCCGCGTCCCATTTGATGACATCCTTATCGTTGGCATTCGATTGCTGGAGTTCTGAGAGCGGATGTGAGTGCGAGAGATATTTGTATACCGATGCTGTGAGCCGTTGTGGTTGTCTTACTGTTGCCTTGAGCGTTGCCATTGTCGTCCTCGTATCACGGAAAAGATATTATTCCAGGAAATGTATGATGCCCATTTCTTCAGTCCTTTAATCATTCCTCGTAGATGATTACAGTACCCCTCCGGTGGAACGTCAGCCCGTCCAGTTGCTAATTCATTCCATACGCCACAAAAACCGACCCCCATGCAATAGTTATATGCGGGGCATGTTTTACATTCTTCCTTTGGGTATCTCATGTTTTCCGTATGAAAGGAATCAACGATTTCTGATGTATTAAACGCTCTCCAGTTCACTTTTCCTGTGTATATATTTGTAATGCGTTTTCCCGGGTCTTCGATATACCCATGGCATATGTAAACATTCCCAACAGGATCGATACCCCAGGCATGTTCCCCTGTTTTACATGAATTACCGGGAGGGCACTCCGGGGCCTGAATGATTCTTTTCAACATCCTGGTAATTGTTCCACTCGGAGGAAACCGATAATTGAAATATTCAGCAAGTTCTTCATAGGCCCTGGCAGTTTTGTCCTCATCAAAATGTGCACTTGTAACAGGAATAACTTCAACATTTTTTGCTCCAAGCGATAAAAGCGTGTCAAATCGGCGTACAAGGTCATAATCAGTTTCATCAGGATCCCATGTTGCACGAGCTGTAAGCCATTCTCGTTGTTTTGTTTGGCAGATTTTTCGGAGGTTTTCAGAAACCCGACCCCATGAGTTCTCATTCTTTTTCACTCGTAATGGCCTCAATGCCTGATATTCTTCGCTTCCATCAATCGAAAATACAAACACCCTTACATCGTTGTCACATAGCCATTGAATTTTCTCGTCATCCAGCAAATATCCGTTTGTAGTCAAACTCATCGGCAAATCTGGAGCATATTTTCGTGCTTCAACAATCAAATCCCATCTCATCAAT
>JALURI010000215.1 GCA_027016965.1 Geoglobus sp. | reverse complement strand
TGACTCTTATGATTGTGAATATGCATATTATGGCCTTTTTCTGACATATAATAATGAAGGCATTCCTTTGGAAGTTTCTGTTGTGGAAATTGATGACTTTTAATTAAACTCCACTGACTTTACACCCTTCATATCCCATTCAAGGTGCTGGACAAATCTGCCATTTTCATCTATGTATTCACTATAATTTGAACTAGTTGTGCCCTCTGCGCCTGGAACAGGATTTATATTTACACCGTGGTATTTATTGGGGTCGACATCAGCAGGACCACCAGACAAAGGTGCTCTCTCCGCTTTAGTCTCATTTACAGATACCGAAACTATTTCTTCCATGCTGTCTTTTTTAAGCTTCTCCAGTTGAGATAGAGCATCCTTTAATATTACTATGTATTGGTTGTTGAGCTGTATTTCTTGCCTTACATTGAGGATTGTCTCTTTCACTTCCTTTCCCAAGTCTTCAATCTCCTGCCTGTCTTCTTCCAGCAGCTCACCATTTAGTATTCTCTCTATTTCTTTATTTTGTTCCGCAAGACTTTGGAGTTCGTCTCCATAGTTTATTTCTAGTATGTCATGAAGTGTTTCATTCATCTTTTTTAGGCTCTCTTCCCAATCCAAGAGTTCTTCAGCGACTTTGCTGGTATTGCTTCCTTCGGCTATCAAAACTGCCATTTCTGTTCCATTGATTTCGTATATGGCATCTGAAATTGGTATGTATAATTTTCCTCCAATTGTTCTCTCGTCAATCACTTTATTGCCGTTGCTATCGGTGTGGGCGACAGCTGGGGCAATCACCACTATTCCAGCAGAAGAAGTGACAGACGGATCGTAGTCTATGAGTTTCTTCTTGAATAATTCATCTGTTTTTTTAGCTTCATTGTACATATTTTGGCTTTTATTTAATGCTATGTCCTGCTCAGTTAAAAAGTTAGTTACCAGCTCATCATATTGGAATATGTTGTTGTCTGCTTTATTTGTAGAGTAATTTCCAACAAGAACACCTGCAGCTATACCTGTAAGTCCTGCTCCTATCAATCCAACTGCTATTTTGTGTTTGGAAAGTGCAGCTCGAAGGTCAGCAATGTAGCTTTTTTTGTCAGCCTCTTTTTCTTCAACATTTCCTGTATTTTCTTTCCCTTCATCCATCTTCTTCACCTCATAAATAACCACTCTATAGTGACTATCAAGCATATTGCACCCAAAAATATATAAATCTTTCGGTTTGCCAAAACCGGTGCTTTTACCTTTTTATCTCTTGGCTTTCCTCTATTAACCATGAGGGTAATAGCAGACCTGCACATCCATTCAAAGTACAGCCGTGCCACAAGCAAAGACCTGAATATCGAAAATCTATCAAAATGGGCAAAAATAAAAGGGCTGACTCTTCTCGGGACAGGAGATTTCACTCATCCGAAATGGCTGAAAGAGCTTAAGAAAAGCCTAGAAGAGGACGGCTCAGGAATTCTTAAATCAAAAGACGGTTTTAATTTCATTCTTCAGGCAGAGGTTTCGAACATCTATACACAGGGAGGAAAAGGAAGAAGGATACACAACGTTCTTCTTGCCCCCTCTTTTGAAGTTGTGGACCAGATAAACGATTTTCTTTCAAAAAAAGGGAACCTCGAGGCTGACGGCAGGCCAATCTTTGGAAAGATGAACTGCATTGAACTTGTCGAAAGCCTGAAAGAAATTTCAAAAGACATACACATAATACCCGCACATGCATGGACGCCCTGGTTCTCCCTCTTTGGCTCAATGTCCGGCTTTGACTCAATAGAGGAATGTTTCGGGGGCCAGTCAAAGCATATTTTTGCCATTGAAACAGGGCTCTCTTCAGACCCTGCAATGAACTGGCGCCTCTCTTCCCTTGACAGAATTGCCCTGGTCTCAAATTCAGACTCGCATTCCTTCTGGCCCTGGAGAATAGGAAGAGAAGCAAATGTTTTCGAGCTTAAAGAGCTTACCTATCGCAGCCTTATGGGTGCAATAAAAAACAAGGACAGGAAAAAGTTTCTCTACACAATCGAGGTGGAGCCGGCATACGGCAAATACCATCTGGATGGGCACAGAAACTGCGATGTCTGCATGCTTCCGAGAGAATCCGAAAAATTGAACAACTTCTGCCCTAAATGCCGCATGCCTCTCACCATCGGAGTGCTTCACAGGGTGGAGGAGCTTGCCGACAGGCCCGAAGGCTTTATCCCAAAAAATTGCATACCTTTCAAAAAACTCATCCCGCTTTCAGAAATAATTGCCCATGTGCTTGGTACTTCACAACCCGCATCCAAAAAAGTCTGGTCTTATTATAATGTGCTGGTGGATGCTTTCGGAAATGAACTGGAGGTGCTTTTAAATGCGCCTTTTGACAGCATGAAAAAAAAGGCAGGCAGAAAGATAGCAGAAGCAATAATAAAGAACAGGGAGGAAAAAATAAAGATAGAGCCGGGATACGACGGGAAATACGGCTTTCCGGTTTTTGAGAATAACAACAGCAGCCCACAGAAGAAGCTTGCAGATTTTTAGATTTCCTTTGCCAGGGCTTCCATATCGCACTTTTTTTCAATCAGTTCGCCGCCGAGGATTTTTCGTTTTCTGGTCTTTTTTCCTCAGAGGGCAGCACACCAATTCAAAGCCCATCTTGTTTATGTTCTGCACGATCCTTTTGGTGACTTTCAATTGCACACTCTTCAGATGTTTTCCAGAATTTTCTTTATGTCTTCAGATC
>JALURI010000214.1:4640-8586 GCA_027016965.1 Geoglobus sp. | reverse complement strand
GGGTGTTGGCAGTCAGAGAGCGGGAATTGAGGATGAAAGCGTTGTGGATACGTTCTCTGTTGTCAGGGAATATGCACCAAATGCCTTCATTTACGCCAACATTGGTCTTCCGCAGATTATCGAGAGGGGAGTGGAATATGCTGAAAAGGCTGTTGAAATGATAGAGGCCGATGCCCTTGCCATTCATCTTAATTTTCTTCAGGAGATAGTTCAGCCCGAAGGAGACAGAAAAGCAGAAGGGGGTTTTTCTGCCATACGTGAAGTTGTATCAGAGCTGAAGGTTCCTGTGATTGTTAAGGAGACCGGAGCCGGGATATCAAGAGAGGTTGCTTTCACAGTTAGAGAGGCAGGGGTTAAGGCGATAGATGTTGGAGGGAAAGGAGGAACAAGCTGGAGTGGGGTTGAAGTATACAGGGTTGAGGAAGGTACAATGAGGGATGTTGCACAGGATTTCTGGAACTGGGGAATTCCAACAGCTTTTTCAATTGTTGATTGCCATGACATCCTCCCTGTAATAGCTACAGGAGGTATAAGGAACGGGATTGATGGGGCAAAGGCAATCGCTCTCGGTGCAAAAATTATCAGCTCTGCTCTTCCCTTTCTGAAACCTGCTACAGAAAGCCCTGAGGATGTTGAAAGGAAAATAGAGTACTTCGCAGAAGGTCTGAGAAAATCCCTCTTCCTTACCGGATGTGAGCATGTTTATGATCTTCACAGAATTCACATATTTATTTCAGGACTGTTGAAGGAGTGGATAGAATTCAGGGAGTTCAACCTGTTTGAATTTACAAGGAGGAGGTTTCATGATATCTGAAGTGATTGGGGAAAAGGCTGACCTCGTCAATCGGGAGATCGAGAAGCTACTGGCAGTTAAGGAGCCTGAAGGACTTTACATAGCCACAAGGCACTACCTGAAAGCTGGCGGAAAAAGGCTCAGACCTGTCATAACGTTGATTGCTGCAGAAGCCCTTGGAAAGGATAGCAGAAAGGTACTGCCTGCGGGCATTGCAATCGAAACCATACACAACTTCACGTTGATCCATGATGACATAATGGATGAAGATGAGATGAGAAGGGGAGTCAAGACTGTCCACACGTTATACGGGATTTCAACCGCAATTCTTGCGGGGGATACGCTTTATGCCGAGGCTTTTGACATTCTCGCGAGGAGTGAGGCTGAGCCGGAGAATGTGGTAAGAGCAATGAGTAGCCTTGCAAGGGTTTGCGTTGAGATATGCGAAGGACAGTACATGGACATAAGCTTCGAGGAAAGAGATGATGTGAGTGAGGGAGAGTACATAGAGATGGTCAGAAAGAAGACAGGGGTGCTGATTGGCATTTCAGCCTCAATTCCGGCCATCCTGTTCGGAGAGGATGAGAAGATTGAGAATGCCCTGTGGAGCTACGGCACATACTCAGGCATAGGCTTTCAGATTCACGACGACCTCCTTGACATAGCCGGAAAGGACAAGATAGGCAAGGACTGGGGGAGTGATATAGTCGAGGGCAAGAAGACTCTGATTATCATAAAGGCGTTCGAGCAGGGCGTTGAGCTTGAAACATTCGGGAAGGGCAAAGCAGGCAGAGATGAACTTGAAAGAGACATAAAGAAGCTCTTTGACTGCGGAGCCGTTGACCACGCCAGGAAGAAAGCCAAGGAATACGTGGAGATGGCAAAATCCCAGCTTGATGTGCTTCCAGAGAGTCCAGCAAGAGCTCATCTTAGAGAGCTTGCAGACTACCTTGTTGAGAGGGATTACTGATGGATGAGATAATCTGGAAGCATGTGGTTTTGAACGCCAGGAAGTATGGGAAGGCTAATGAAAAGGCAGTTATTGGTAAGGTCCTGGCAGAAAATCCGGAATTCAGAAAAAATGCCAGGGAGGTTCTGGAAAGAATCAGGCAAATCATTGGGGAGTTTGAGAGCCTGGATGAGTATAGGAAGGAAGAGCTGTTTGACAGGTATTCTGAGGAAAAAAAGAAAGAAAAGAGAGAATACCAGCTCCCTCTTCTGCCAAATGCTGAGAAGGGAAAGGTCGTGATGAGGTTTGCCCCAAACCCAAATGGTCCCCCAACTCTTGGCTCGGCGAGAGGCATGGTTGTGAACAGCGAGTATGCTAAGATGTACGACGGAAAGTTCATTTTGAGATTTGATGACACCGATCCAAGGACGAAGAGACCTTTGCTTGAAGCTTACGAGTGGTATTTAGAGGACTGCCAGTGGCTTGACACAATTCCAGATCAGGTTGTTTACGCTTCGAAGCGTATAGACATGTATTACGATTACGCCAGGAAGCTTGTTGAGATGGGGTATGCTTACGTCTGCAAGTGCAGAAGGGAGGAATTCAAAGCGTACAAGGATTCTGGTTTGGCATGTCCTCACAGGGACAGAAATGCAGAGGAAAACCTTGAGGACTGGGAAAAGATGATTAATGGAGAATACACCGAGGGCGAGGCTGTGCTTAGAATAAAAACAGACATGTCTCATAAAGATCCTGCTGTCAGGGACTGGGTGGCGTTCAGGATAATCTTCTCTGACCATCCGCTTGTGGGAGATAAATATGTGGTCTACCCAACCCTCGATTTTGAGTCAGCCATAGAGGATCACGTGCTTGGTGTGACCCACATTCTGCGAGGCAAGGATCTGGCAGACTCTGAGAGTAGGCAGAGGTACATCTATCGCTACTTGGGCTGGGATTATCCTGCTGTCAGGCTGTGGGGAAGGATAAAGATTCACGAGTTTGGAAAGCTCTCGACAAGTGAGATCAGGAAGGGGATAGATAATGGCGTTTATTCGGACTGGGATGATCCATCCCTGCCGACAGTAATGGCTTTTCGCAGGAGGGGTTTTGAGCCAGAAGCCCTGAGAAGGTTCTTTCTGTCGCTGGGAGTTGGAGAGAACGACGTGAGCGTGAGTCTGAAGAATCTGTATGCTGAGAACAGAAAAATCGTTGATGAGAAAGCCGAACGGTACTTCTTCGTCTGGAAACCCGTCAGAATTGTGATTGAAGGCTTAAAAAGGAGCAGAGACATTGAGCTACCTCTGCATCCATCTAAGGACATAGGGACAAGGAGACTTAGAGGTGAGAGTCTGGTTTACATAACTGAGGATGATTACAGGAGGTTTATTCAGAAGGAGGTCAGGCTGAAAGGATTCTGCAACGTGATACTGAGAGATGGTGGGAGAGCAGTATATGGTGGAAACGCAGTCGAAGCAAAAAAGGGCAGGAACATTATACACTGGGTGCCTGAATCCCAGGCGCTGAGGTGCGAAGTTCTGACTCCAGAGGGCAAGGTAGAAGGGCTTGTAGAAACCAATGTGAGGCATGCTGCTGGAAATGTTGTCCAGTTTGAGAGATACGCTTTCTGCAGAATCGAGGAGGTAAAAGAAACTGTGAGGGCGATTTACACCCATGCATGACATCCCTGCACATTACCTGTTGAATCTTTCAACAAGCCTTTCAAGTTCCTCCTTTGAAGGTGGATCTGCATTTCTGAACTCTTCCATCATCTTCCTCTCTTCCTCTTTGGGCAGATATGGATGCATCGCCCGGAACAGACCTTCATCCTCTTTCAGTATGTGATCTCTCAGCATTGAAGCATACGCCAGGGCGTAATCTCTCATTACTTCAAAACTTGAAGCGTTCTCTCTTATTTTCCTCACAAGTTCTCTACCCTTTATGTGATCATTTTCAAGTTCTTTAACGATCTCAAGAACATGGTCTGGGACTCTTTTCTCCTTCAGAAACTCGAAAAGAATTTTTTCCTCCTTTCCATGATGAATTGCATCGGCATATTCTGAAAAGAACTTTGCCAGGTTGAGATAAAGCTGTTCATTCCTAATTTCGTTTTTCACAGCATCCACAAGAATGTCAATGGCTTTTTTTATAACCATGTGCTCATCAACAAGGACATTTGTTGCGGGATAGCCCTTGTGGGCATCTAT
>JALURI010000214.1:0-4630 GCA_027016965.1 Geoglobus sp. | reverse complement strand
TTTCAACATCTTCAAGCAGATCGAGATCATCAAATTCGTTCATGAATCGAGTTTATCCTGTCAGAATATCACATTTTCTCCTAAGATGTGAGGCAAGGATAAAAAATGCAGTCTCCTTACAGGATTATAGTTTTCTTCTCACTTCTGTGGCTGTCTGGAAAATACACTGATCAGGTATGCAAAGGAGGGTTTGTGATCGTTCTTGAATGTATTCATTGTAGTATACAAAATAAACTGTAAGTGCTTCAGGTTTTAAGATACCATATGAAATACTAATGTTTGGCTACAGAGAAAGAGTAAATTTCCATAAGAAGAGAACATCAGAAGGTATCTAACTCTCGCATTAATCTCAATAATCTTAATCGTAATAGCGGTGTTTGTGGAAGCCTACATAACACCGAGAATAGCTGAGCACGTTTTATCGAAATAATCTTAGATCAAACCGCTCTTTCTGAGCAGATAAAACACTTCTTCCAAAAATTCTCAGATTGAAACCCCCTCCTTTCCATCTTAGCTAAAATCATGTTCATCTGGATTCTCGAAAGGGTGCTTATGCTATTTGTCACCAGCGTAGTCTCATCCGAACAGCCTCATGTTCCATCCTGCGAGAACATAATTTCTCGTCTTACTAACTTGGTTGTAATACTGCTGGATGTAAACGTTTTCAGTTACCGGAACTCATCTTAACTATATTTTTAGCCCTAGATTCTTCGAGACCTATCCCTTATTTTCTCTCATCTCACTATCTATCGGGATTAAGCCTATTGCTTGTTCAAAAAGTTCAGTGATGTTCTTAAGAAGATGAAAGAATTCCATGAATGAGCATTCATATATAAAAATATTAGAGTGGGATGTAAACTGCATCAATTATTCCATCAAGCTTCTGCATTTCCTCAAGTACTTCTTCAGTTGGCGGGTCATCAACAAGCAGGAGCATGAGCTGTATTCCTCCGGGCTTGTCACCATATCTCCCAACAATCATTCCTGCTATGTTTATGTTGTTCCTGCCGAAAAGAGTTCCAACCCTTCCTATGACTCCTGGTTTATCTTCATGGATTGAGATGATGTAATGCCCTTCAGGCACAAAATCAACCTTGTACCTGTCAATTCTAATTATCCTGTAATCATCTCTCCCAAAGCTGGTTCCTGCCAGATATATCGATCCAGATCTACCCTCCACACTCACTTCAAGCAGACTTTCATAGCTGTCTGTTCTCTCTATTTTACTCTCCTCGACCTCTATTCCCCTTTGATTGGCTATTGGAATTGCTGAAACGAGATTTATATTCTGACCGAGAATATACTCAAGAAGACCCTTTAGCAAAGCTCTTGAGAGGTAGGATGTATCCCTTTCAGCAAGTTTACCTCTGTATGTGATCTTAACTCTCCTGAAGCCACCTTCAAGCCTCGCAGCAGCAATTTTCCCCATTTTTTCTGCGAGCGTGAGATACGGCATCAGGTACTCGTATTCTTCTGGACCGAGAGAAGGCAGATTGACAGCATTTCTGACAGGATATCCGAGATGAAGATTTATTATATCCTCTGCAATCAGTAACCCAACATTTGTCTGGGCTTCCCTTGTTGATGCTCCAATGTGAGGGGTTGTGACAACATTTTCGAATTTGAAGAGCTCCGAATCTGGATCGGGAGGTTCAACTGCATAAACATCAAGCCCGACAGCAGAAATCTTCCCATTTTTAAGGGCACTTATTAGAGCCCTCTCATTGATTATTCCCCCTCTTGCACAGTTAAGAATTATAACGCCATCTTTCATCATTTCAAATTCTTCCTCATCGATTAGATTCTCCGTTTCTCTTGTTTTTGGAACATGAACGGTTAGTATATCCGAAGTCCTGATCAGTTCCTCAAAGGAGACAAGTCTCACACCAATCTCCTTTGCTTTCTCCTCGCTTATGTATGGGTCGTAAGCAATCACATTCATTTCAAACGCCTTGGCTCTTTTTGCAACCTCATAGCCAATTCTTCCAAGACCAATAACTCCAATCGTCTTTCCTCTCAGTTCAATACCAACAAACTTTTTCCTCTCCCACTTTCCTTCTTTCACACTTCTGTCTGCCTGAGGTATTCTTCTTGCAACAGATAGAAGAAGACCAAGAGTCAGTTCAGCTGTTGAGATAGTATTTCCACCGGGAGTATTCACGACAATGATTCCTCTCTGCGTTGCCACCTCAACATCTATGTTATCAACACCAACTCCTGCCCTTCCTATGATCCTCAGCTTTTCACCCTTTTCAATAACTCTCTTTGAAACTCTCGGCGAGCTTCTCACGATAAGGGCATCATAGTCAGCAATTATGCTTTCAAGTTCCCTCTCACCTATCCCTGTTCTTACATCAACTTCCATCCCTGCACTTTTCATCTTCTCAATTGCCTCCACTGCAATACTGCTTGCAACAAGGACTTTCATCGAATTCTGCTGAATGTGGCTTCATATAAATTTTATTGGTTTTTTTGTTGGGAATTCAGAAAAAATAAGAAAAATCACACATCAGGAATTCCATTGATCTCTCCTGTCCTTATTCTCACTGACTTTTCAACAGGAAGGACGAATATTCTTCCATCTCCGTATTTTCCTGTTCTTGCGTTCTGACATATTATGTCTATTACCTCATCAACGTGATCCTCTTCGATAATTATCTCCAGTTTTATTTTTGGGAGAAGATCAACCTCTATCGTCGTTCCTCTATATTGCAACTTTATTCCTTTCTGCTCTCCCCTACCCTTTACCTCAGTGACTGTCATTCCGAGATATCCCCTTTCTGCCAGAGCGTCCTCAACAGCCTCAAATTTTTCGGGGCGTATTATGGCAATAACCATTTTCATGCGTAACCCACCTCTCCATGCTGTGAGATATCAAGACCCACATACTCTTCATCTGTTGTCACTCGTATTGGTATTAAAATGTCTGTCACCTTGCCAACAGCAAATGTCACAACAAATGCGTACACAGCTGTTGTAAGAACTGCAATTATCTGTGAGGCGAAAAGTCCGGAATTTCCATATAGAAGTCCTGAGTATCCTGAAATTGAAGGATTTGCAAATATCCCCAGAGCCAGACTACCAAACACACCACCAACACCGTGTATTGCCCAGGCATCAAGACTTTCGTCTATTCCTTTCTTTATTCTGAAATCAAGGGCGATAAAGCAGAGAATTCCGGAAACAATACCAATGAATACAGCACCAAAAACATCCACAAATCCTGCTGCTGGAGTTATTGATGCAAGACCTGCTATAATTCCACTTGCAATTCCAAGGCTTCCGGGTTTACCTTTTATCCAGCTTACAGTCATCCAGGTTAACCCTGCAAAACATGAGGCTACAAATGTAACCACAATTGCATTTACTGCAATTTCATTGGCTTGCAGTGCACTACCTCCATTAAATCCAAACCATCCAAACCAGAGTAAAGCAAGTCCTATCAGGGTGATGGGAATGTTGTGGGGCTCAATTGAATGTTCTCCATATCCGTATCTTTTTCCAAGCAGGAAAGCCAGTGCTAATGCTCCAAATCCTGAGCTCACATGAACAACCATCCCTCCAGCAAAGTCAAGTGCCCCAATTCTTGCAAGGAATCCATTCCCCCAGAGCCAGTGTGCAAATGGAATATAAACAAATGTCAGCCAGAGCACACTGAAAAGAAGGAATGATGAAACCCTAATCCTTTCAGCCATTGCCGATGTGATTATCGCAAGCGTCACCCCTGCAAACATCATCTGATACAGCATGAACAGCATTTCAGGAATAGGGTCACTGGATGTGATATCAATTCCTCTCAGAAATATCTTGTCAAAATTTCCAATAAAACCTGAAATATCTCCTGAGAAACTCAGCGAGTATCCGTATGTCACCCACACGACAGTTGCGACAATTACTGATATTATGCTGAGAGTTATCATCGAAACAACATTCTTCTTCCTCACCATTCCAGCATAGAAAAACCCAACTCCAGGAACCATAAGCATAACAAGAGCGGTTGCCGTCATCATCCATGCGACATCAGCGGGGTTCATGGATGAACCGCAAAAGGATGAATATTTAAAAATTTTTAGTAATTTTTATTAATATTTCATAAAGCTTAAAATTCTAAGAATTAGAAGTAAAGAATCATTAATTTTATTGATAGCTGAAAATATTTTCAGTTAATTCTTGGATGTCGTAGCTTAGGTCAATTTTTAAATGAATCCGGTAATAGTCTCAAGATTTTTTAAAGTAATACCAGATATTCAAAATTTTTTTAAACTGCTAATTGAATTAAGACTCAATGAGGAATCCGCAGAGAATCTCCATAGCACTTGATCAGGAAACTTTCAGAATCCTCAGTGAGCTGAAAGATTCCTACAGCAGTGTGAGTGAACTTTTCAGAGAACTGCTTAAATTCCATAGCAAATTCAAGTTTCTTGAGGACGAGGATCCGTCTAAGATAAGGACGTATGTTGACATGCTCTCTCATGGTGAGCATGTGATTCTGGATATTGACCACTGGCTTGCTTTCCTTAGATTTATAACCTCTCACCCCGAAAAAGACAAATTCTGGGAGATGCACAGGAGAATTTCTGAATCTCATGCCGAGGAGTTTGAGGGGATGGGAATAGAGGGCATTCTCAGG
>JALURI010000213.1 GCA_027016965.1 Geoglobus sp. | reverse complement strand
CACTAATAATAATGGTTTACCTCTCACTGTACTACTCTACAAGCAACATAATCTTCCTATCCCTAATCCTAATAATCACAACAAGCACATTCGCATCACCAGGAATAATTGCTTCAGCCATAAACATTAACAAATACAAACCAACAGATCTAGCTTTAACAGGCGTATTCGCAGCACTGATATACATCTCAAACTTCATCCTAATAATATTCCCATCATTCATATTTTACATAATACCATTTGCAGCAGGGATAACCTTCTACTTCCCAACAGCAATAATATTCGGTGCATACATAACACTAACAGACAAACCAGGAGCATCATTTGCACTAATGCTCTCATATGGAATCGTCTCAGAAATCTTTTCACCAAGCCTCTTCTGGTTCCCATACTATCTAGGATGGGCTGGCATAGTAGAAAGCACATATTTAGCAATTGAAAAAATAAAGGGAAGAAGCAGTCTAGCAATTATGGGCTTCGCATACGGTGAAGTGGGAGCAGCGCTCGCAGTCTGCTACATGATGATAGGATGGGGATACTATAGGCCCCTATTTTTCACACTTCCCTCAGCAATAGTTGACGGCCTATTAGCCGCATTTGGAGCGGTAATAGGTTACAAAATCGGATTAACAGCAAAATCAATACCCATATGAAGCAAATTTTTATTTTCAAACAGTAGGATTTAAATATGCAATTTCCTATATTTTTTCGAAGTGTTTTTAAAAAATTAGGGGGGAACTTTGCGCATTCTGCAAAATAGAAAAAATAAGATATTTGCAGTGGTGATAATAGCCTCGTTGACAATTGTTGGAGTAATAGGTATCAATATTCTCTCCCAAAAGGAAAGTGGAATAAAAATAAAGATAAACGTTGATACAAGGATAAGCAGTTTTCTCTCCATAGAAAACTATGAACTCTATGTACAAGTTAAGGCAAACGATCCTTACAACGCAAACATCTCGGTAGAAGTCTTCAAAGGTTTTGTTAACAACTCTCAGCTTTATCTTAATCCATCCAAAAACAAAGTGTTTCAAAAAGTTTTGGATGATTGGATCCAAAGGTTGGGTGATGAGAAATTTTTCAAAGATTTTAAAACATATTTGCTTGTTTCAATTTGGCTTATTTCTAAAACAAGCGACTATAGGGTGGTGCCTGACAGGGGTGTTAACTATAACCCATTCAAAGTGAAAAAGACGTTGCTCAGTGCATCGATAGTTGTGGAAGTTGGAGAATTGGAGAAAATAAATAAGACGGCTGGGGAAATTTTGAAAAATGAGAAACTTGGTTTGAAAGATATCGGCAGTTACTACACAACATATAGCTGGGAAATAAACGAGAATTACACTGTAAGATACAGCGATTTTGTCAAGACACCTATAATGTTGCTAGATAATCCGGAATCCTATAGCGCACAGGTTACGGGAGTCATATCTTTTACGATGGAACATACAACCAGTTTCCATGTGACAATTGGTTACGGTTCTAATATTTTAGAAAATTCATCAGCAATTTTAGATGTTTATGGCATAAGCCCTAGCATATCTGATAAGCTGGAATACCAAAATAATATAGGTGTAGGGCCGCTATCTGAAACAAAGGCTTGGATTTATATCTATGCAAAGCCGGCTTTGTTTTTTGAAGAGGAGTATCAGTATCTTTGGTATATGGATAATGGTGGGGAACCCCATTTAATATCAAAATCTAAGACAGGTGAACAGAGAATAAGAATTGAAATAACTGATATAGATTACTATATTCAAGATGGTGTTAAAAAGATACATGGAGGGGCTTTACTTGGTTTTCCTAGCACAGATTTTGTTGACAGATTTTTCTATGGAACTACAATTGAACAGCCACCTATAGAGGTCAATATTCTAGAGCCAACAACGGGTGACGAGGCGCTCATTTATCTTACCGAAATTATTAATGGCTATGATTCCTCGAACAAAGTTTTGGGTATTGGGATACCTATTGGCGCTCTTATTGCTGCATCTGTATCAAATCTGGGTATGTTAGCTTCTGTTATCTCTGGTTTAGCTATCTCAGCAAGCTATGAAAAGGGATCAAGTATTCGCATAGGTGGGCATGTTAAAAATAAAGCTGCAACGATCATTGGTGATTATAATGTAGCTGAGATCATTAATGTTGCTGTTAGTAATTATGAATACAAGTTTGGATCTGACACACTGAGTCTCCCTTCTGTATACTTTGAGTTTATCACCGAGAATAGAACTGGTGGAGGGCTTAATCTTTTTGTTTTTAACGGATCGAGCTATGTCGAAGAGGAATTTTTAGATACCCATAACATGTATGGCTTGGATGTTGTAACCAATCGTACGCTCCATGTTTCGCCAGCTTTGGTCAACGGAGACTATGTTTTTAGACTGGTTGAACACAATTCAACATATTCCTACATCGACGCCGTCAAACTTTTCGGCATTTTAGATAGCGGTTCTCTCGTGGAGTTCCCGCTTGTTTATGCCAATCATTCCGTCTATGGAGATGTTTTAGAGAGGCTACTTTATAGTGACGATTGGCGGGTTGTAACACTCGGCTCAAGTTTTAGGAATGGTGAAGGAAGCCACTACATTGACCTCCGTTTTGCATCCCTAGGCGACAGTTTAAATCTTGTTGGCTTTGTCTTCCAAATCGAAGGACACAACTACATAACAAAATGATCAACAGATTTGTCCAAATTTTTCTCCATTTTTTTTATTTTGTCAGTTTTAG
>JALURI010000212.1:2210-22004 GCA_027016965.1 Geoglobus sp. | reverse complement strand
GTTGTTGAATGCTGATAGCTTTACACATTCACATCTGATGCTTGTTGGCTGGATAACCCTGACAATAATAGGTGCAGCATACCATATCATACCCATGATAACCTGGATGGAGAAGTACTCGATGAAGCTTGGAGCTGAGGATGTTCCGATGATAGCCGATCTGTTTAATTTGAAACTGGGAGAGGTTATCCTTGTCCTGTCTGTTCTTGGAACGGTTCTGCTCCTTGTTCCTGGCACAAGAATGGCAGGAGGTATAATGCTCTTTGCAGTATTTCTGGCATTCTCATACGATATGGTGATGGTACAGAGAAGGTAGTTTATGGTATGGGCTATCCCACTATGCAGTCAAATCCTAAATCTCAGCAATCCTGCAATTCCACCAAGAGCCATGAGCTGTCTTCCCGGCTCAAACTCGGCGCTCATTATAATAACTCTCGCACCCAGATTTTCAGCATCCCTCAAAAATCTGTCAATGTCCCATTTTTCTCTTTCTTCCCTCAAAAACTCGTCGGCAACAAGCAACGTCTCAATGGCACCATATTCAACGGCTTTTTTCACTTCATCAATGCCGTAAACAGCCCTTCCATCCCTGGCTATTTTCTCAAGGAGAATGTCCATGTACTCAGCATCTCTTTTTATCCTTAGCTCACCTGCAATTCTATCCACCACTCCTCTTTTCAGCACCTCAATAAACCCTCTTACTCCTATGGAGGATGTGTCTGCCAGTATTGCCTTCTCAGCCATTTCACCATTTTTTTCCTTCAAAAACTCATGAAAGTCATTCTTCGCAAATCCAGGACCGGCTATAATCAAATACTGAAATTCATAGTTTTTCAAAACTGAATAAACATCTCCAAAAAACTCTCTCCTGCTGTTTCCCCTGTCCTTCCCGTAACTTCCCTTTACAACAGCAACCTCGTCAACACCCCACTGTCTGAGAATTCCAACAACCGCTTCACCCTCCTCTACTGTCACAATCAGCACCTCGGGTCTGCTTGAGCTTTCAACAGCACTTCTTATTCTTTCAAGCTGTTCTTTAGCCCACTTTTCCTTTACTATGCTAAGTTCCTTTCCTTCAGTGATGTTGATAGTATGATGTCCCGAATCCTCAACTCCAGCCACAATCCTGCCTGAAATTCTCAGTCTGTTTGCAAACTTATGAAATTCTATCTTTTCAACAGCTATGCCAAGCCTCACAGTTACCATCTGCTTATCACTTCTAAGCTTGTCAGAACTCTCACTTGCCCTTTTTGTAAGAGCAAAAACAACGTCACCAGGCTGAATTATGTACTTCAGATGCCAGAGATCCTCAATTGATTCAGGAACTAACTTTATCTCCCCCTCATTACCCTTCAGTCTTTCCTCCAGAACTTTCATGAACTCTCCTCCTGTAGTATTCTAAGGGATGTTTAACCCTGCATTGAGCAATGCAGTTGTGATAGGTTTTCATTGTTGAACATGATGGCACCTCATACTCCTTTCCTGCCCCTTTCATTCCTGCTATATGCTCTATCTGATATCTTGCCTTTTCCACATCAAAATCAGGTGCTGTTCTGAACATCCGCAGAATTTCATCAACACTGTATCCAACATTCAGCAGAAATGATGTGAGGGCGAATCTTGCGGTATGGGAAACATTGGCTGAACTTCCAAGATCTGCAAGAATCTTCCTGATGCATGGTGGAAAAAGGGTGAAATCCTTCACATCCTCAATTCTTTGAAGTTTTCTCTTTCCCTCGTAATTCAGCACAATATTCTTCAGGGATTCTATTCCATCAATTTCAGGCATTTTTTCAAAAAACAAATCTCTCAGATTTTCTTCAACAATTCTGTAAAATTCGTGAAGTGACAGCTCAACAAACCCATTTCTCAGATTTCTGTTGTAAAGTTTCCATTCTGAACTTTTTATTCTTGATGCTGCCTTGAGGTAATGGGTAAGGTGGACAGATATTTCATTATTCCTCTGCATTTTTACTCTAAAATTTGAAGCAAGAATCTCAGGAAGAATCTCACTTCTGTCATTCTCCATTGCAATTCTGTAGGATCTTGCAAGTGATGTTGCAAATCTCCTTCTGACTGCATCGCTGAACTGAGATACTGCAGATCGCATCATGATGTATGACAGTGCAGAAATTCTGGCATTAAGCTCGTATTCCCTGTACATTTCCGGTGAAATGTGAAATCTGCAGTTCCTGAAGCATTCAGAGCACAGCGTGCATTTGCTCCACTCTATTCTGTCAGTCATTGCATTTTCTCTGCAAAACTCTCGACACAGCATTTCACACCCAAAACACAAAAGAGATTTTTCATCAGGCACAATCCGGACATATCCCTTTTCAAGCAAATTCCTCAATCTGTTCTCAGCACTCTCAAGAGCGAAATCAAATACAATCCCCCGATTTATACTGCCAAGGAGATATTTTGAGGGTTTCAAAAAAGGATAATCTTTCAGAAAAGGGAGAATTGGTAGAAATTTCATTCTGCCTCTATTCTCGGGGCAAGAATGTATTCAACCCTTGTCTTACCACCTGATACATCAAAAACAAGTCTTACGGGATAATTTGTACCGAGATGGATTGACAGCAGGTCTCCAGTCCCTGCAACCTTTATGAATTCTTTCAGGTATTCTATGCTGAACATGCTTCTTGCCTCAGCCCTGTTGAACTCAATCAACTCTGCTTCACTCATGTGGAAAACTATTCTGTCAACATCACCCTCAGCCTCAATGTAAAACCCTGTGGAGTCGCTTCTGAAGATCACATGATCACTTATTCTGTCAGCAGCGGCTATTGCCTTTTTGAACTCTCCGGCATCAAGAACTATTCTTGCAGGAAGCTCTAAATTCGGTATTTTGGGTTCCTTTCTAATTGCAGATGGATCGATAAGAGATACAGAGTATTCAACACTTCCAAATTTGACCACCAGAGTTGCTTCATTCTCAACCTTCAGCTCAACAAGCTCATTTCTCCGTATACTTTTTGCAATATCATAAATTCTGTTAACATCAACTCCAACTGTCTTTTCCTCATCAATGCTGTAAGCCTCAAGATTCTCCTTGGAAACATCAAAGATTACCATGGCAACATTGGCAGGGTCGACAGCCCTTGAATGAATTCTGTCGTTCATAAAATGAAATCTCGCCTCACTAACAAGAGCTACCATGGCTCTCGTAATAGATTTCAGAATATCTCCATCCATAATCACATCAATCATCATTACCACCTTCCTGAGAGATTCTGGCTGGATACTATTTATATTTTTCTTCAATTCTGATTCTCAGCCTTTCCCTTCCAGTATGGAGGGTAGGTTCCCCTTTCCATCATAACTCTCAATGTTTTTGCCACAATCCCCTTTTTCATGTCCATCATTGATCTGGCATCCACCAGAGTTTTTGAAACTGCAACCAGCTCGTTTTTCAGAGTAAAAAGAGCAATGTTGTCCCCCTCTCTGATGCTCTTTTCTATGTAATGAATTCCTCTTGCTGTGAGATTAGCACCATGGCAAATGGCATCAACTGCGGTATCCTTTATCACTATTTTCTTCATTGCCTTGCATGCCTCCTCCATCGGCATAACAATCTCTCTGAGATACCTTTCTTCACCATCCTCCTTCCAGAACATGTATGCATCCAAGAGATCGTGGAGAGTGTATGATCTGCTTTCGTCAAACGTACCTGTCTTCGTTCTTCTCAGCTCCTGCATGTGGGCACCGACACCCAGAACCTCTCCGATATCAATGCAGAGTTTTCGTATGTATGTACCCGCCTCACATAGAACCCTGAAAAGAACCTCTCTTCCATCTATTTCCAGAATCTCAATTTCTCTTATCTCCCTAATCCTGAGCCTTTTCTTTACAGCAGATTTCAAGGGAGGTCTCTGATATATCCTACCAACAAAGTTATTCATCACCTTCTCAACATCCTCCCGCCTTGCACTGGCGTGGATGTGCATCAGGGCAATGTATTCCTTGTCAGATTCCTGCAGGTACTTCACAAGTTTTGTACCATGTTCTATCATCACAGGTAAAACTCCAGTAACCCTTGGATCGAGAGTTCCTGTATGTCCTGTTTTTTCAACCTCAAGGATCTTCCTTACCCAGACAACAACCTCATGACTGCTGGGTCCCATTGGCTTGTCTATGCAAACCATTCCCTTCGTTATATACTCTTTGATGGGTCTGTTATATGGATAGATCCCATGTTCACCTGGATTTCCCTCGTCTTTAATAAAGAATATCTCTTCAAAGTTCTTATCGGGAATTATTCTTTCTTTCATCTGCAATCATCTCCACAGCCCTGACAATTATTCCTGCAATCTCATCTGCGTTGAATTTTGCTGAGTTTATCATCAGATGATACATGCTTCTGTCCTCAATATCAAGACCGTATATTTTCATGTATCTCCTCTTTTCAACCTCTTCTCTTTCAACTGTCTTCTTTCTTACCTCTTCGATAGACTTTCCTTCCCTTCTCGCAATCCTCTGGACTCTTATCTCCCTGTCACAGTAAATCCAGACTTTCAGCTCAGCAGGAACCATCCATCCTGAAAGCCTCCCCTCAACAACAGCATTCTCACGTTTTAACGCCTCTTCTCTCTGTCTCCTGTCTACAAGGTTATCAATTTCAGGATTGTTTTCAGCATATTTTCCGAATTCCTCCAGATTCATCCCTTTTTCCCATGCAAGTCTTCTAAAAACTTCTCCTGCAGAGATCATTGGATAGCCAAGAATTTCAGCAACCTTCCTTGCAACAGTTGTTGTACCGCTTCCAGGAGGTCCGGATATGGTTATCCTCATTTTCCAACAATCAGAGTCCCACTTTAAGAACCTTTCTTACAATCTGACCAATGGCAATGGAATTGAACATGTACCACCAGACCCACCAGGGAAAAATCAGGTAAAACTGCCCCACATGTATTTCTCCCGCAAAAGGAACGTGTACAATAGGATTGAAGGTAGAGATTCTGTACATCCACATGAAAATTGGAATTGTTACAATAACCGTATAAAACATTGGATCGAACTGCATGGTCATGAGCTGGGATTGGAGTCTCATAACCTCTTCTCTCTCTTTTTCAAGTCTTTTCAGCTTTTCCTTGTTGTTTTTCTTTACCGCATCATTGTACTCCTTCTGGAATTCCATCACCTTCTGCTGAATTTCTTTCAGTTTTTTGTAATCCACTGTGAGTTTCTGAATTACTGTACTGTACCCTGCCGTTATGGCTGACAGAACTATTATGGTATACAAAACCCCGATGTCATTGTAAAGAGGATCAAAAAAGGGGGATAAGAGATTTCCAAGAGCATCTCTAAACTCTGCGCTTATAAAAATGCCTATGAAAAATGTTATTCCAAGTGCTCTCAGAAAGTTTCTTGCTACATCTTTCATCTCTCTTCACCAAGCATCCTTCTGATCATGGGATGCATCTCTGTAAGCTGCTCTTTTGCAAGATCTTGGTAGAATCTGTATGCAATGCTCACAGCAAGCAAAAGTCCTGTACCGCTTACATTCCCAATTGTGCCGAGCATGTTGGCAACAAGAGTCAGAATTCCAATGAGTGCACCTCCCACTATTGTCACCCTTGGGATGTATCTTTCAAGCAGTCTCTCAAGTACCTGAGGACTCCGCCTGAACCCCGGTATCTGCATTCCACTTCTGGCAATCTGCCCTGCTACTGTTTTTGCATCCATACCGCTTGTTTCAACCCAGAATACGGCAAATAAAATACCTCCGGCAACGAGGATAAGGGCGTCAATGAGCAGATGAAGCCCTATCATCCAGGTTGGAAGATCAGCGTAATAGGGATTGGACTTGACCAGAGATGGTACCCAATCATATGGACTGTTTACAGGGGAGATGAGATACATAAGCCCGTTTATTGGCTGGGTTCCAACATACTCTCCAAAGACTGTGATCCCCTTGTTGTAAAGAACCATTCCGATGATCTGAAAGTTTGCCTGTAATGCTCTCACGAAGATCATCGGAAGGACGCTTGCATATATCAGCTTTATAGGAAATCTACCTCTTGCCCCCCTCACAGCTGTGTGAGCCAGAGGGATCTCCACCCTCGTACCCTCTGCATAAACAACAAGCAGTATTATTGCGACTGTTGTGATAAGGGCAAGCAGACCCCCATCTATCAACAAAAATGCAAGCCCATCAGCAGAAAGCAGGGTGTTTACACCATAATTCTGAGAGATCCAGAACCATCTCGGAATTATTCCTGCAGGCATCACCTGATTTGGGGGTGTTACCCAGTTAAACAAACCGGTGATTATGGACTGAGCAATTCCAGCAAGAATGAAGAGTGACACACCACTTCCAATTCCCCATTTTGAAACCACTTCATCCATATAAACAATAAGAGCACCGCCTATGAATAGCTGAATGAAAATGAGAAGTGCGATAAATCCCAGACTCACTCCAAGCTGCTCAGCTATAACCGGATTTGGCTTTAAAAATCCTCCTAAAATTTGAGGTAAAGCCTCGACCACAATCATTACAAATACAAGAAATCTCTGAAAATCCTGGTAGGTTGCTCTGTCTTCCGGGTTTGTTAAGTCAAGTTTTATTATTCCTGCACCAACAAGAAGCTGCAAAATGATGCTTGCAGTAACGATAGGTCCGATACCAAGAGCGATTATCGAGCCTGTTGCTCCGGCAAAAAGAGCTCTATACTGCTCGAAAATATCTATTGAAGTCGGGTCTAAACCAAAAACAGGTACATTTGAAAGTACAAAATAAAGCAAAAGTACTGCCAATGTCCAGGTTAATTTCTGATTGAAAGGAACATGACCTGTAGGTCTTGATACACTTGGAATCCTTTCGAAATATGGCTGTAAAGCTCTAAGTGCCTGTTCTACCATTTTTATCCCCCGAAAGATTGAGAATTACTCTTCAATCTCAACTTTACCTCCTGCATTTTCAATCTTTTTAATAGCATTAGGAGTTGCATAACCAACACTGACAAAAAGCTTTCTTGTAACCTTCCCGGAACCGAGAAGCTTGTAGTAACCTATGTCCGAAAGATCTATTCTATATCCATCATCCTCCTTTTCTGCAAGACCATTTTCAACAAGCCTCTCTGCTATTGTGTCAAGGTCTCCCACATTGAGCTCAGGTCTTGATTTCAGATAGTTGTACAGATAATCATCTATCGCACCAACTGCCTTGAGTTCGAAAAGTCTCTCCTTGAGATCCTTTTCCATCAGATAGTAAGATGTGAGCTTTTTTGGTCTTGTAAAGCCACTCTTTCCTATTTCATAAAGCCCTTTCTTTGCAAGCTTGACTGTCTTTATATACTTGTGCTTCAGCATTCCGGCATTTCCTCTTCCACCTCTGTTACCTCCTCCTCTGTGCCTGTTCTCCCTTCCCTTACCACATGTCCTTGATCCTCTAAACTTCTTGACCTTCTTTTTTGCCATTGATAATCACCTCATCTTGTAAATCAGCCTTGAAATATCCTTTCCATGGTATCCCAAGTCCCCCCCATATCCATAGTGCCACTTTATGCTTTTCAGACCGCTTCTCGGAGGGTGAAGTCTGAAAACCGGCTTGAGATCTGGAATGTCTTTGAGACTTGCCTTTCCTTCAACAACTGCTTTTGCAAAATCTTCTATGGATTCATATCCTGTTTTTTCTCTCACATACTCATCTGTCAGTCTTCTGTTTCCTGCAAGCCTCCCTCTACTTCTCAACAGTAAAGTGAGGGATTCGGCATCGATCTCGCCATAGGCAACGTAATCTTTCACAATATGAAGCATACCTCTGTACGATGGTGTATCGGGAACGACAACACAGTGATACTTCCTGTGAAGCCTGAGAAGTTTCAAAGTTTCCTTTATTTTCCTGTGAACATCGATCTCTCCTCTCAGTCTTATGACAGCAAACATTTTCAATCACCTCTTGAGATAAACAGTTTGCTTTAACGCATCAAACGTTGCCTTTGCGAAGTTTATTGTTGTCTTTGTCTGTCCCCTTGTGAACGTCCAGACATCCTTAACGCCAGCAAGCTCGAGAACCTTCTTTGCAACGTCTCCAGCCACAAGCCCAAGACCTTTTGGACCAGGAATGAGTGTAACTCTCACACTTCCAGCAGAGCCCGAAACCTTTGCAGGGATGCTGTGACTGCCTCCACATCCGCACTCCCAAGATCCACATCCCATATTCACTCTGAATATGTTTATCTTCGCATTTCTGATTGCCTTCTGAATTGCTGGAGCAACCTGACTTGCCTTTCCAACTCCAATCCCAACGTATCCGTTTTTGTTGCCAACTACTGCCGTAACCCTGAATTTAAGTCTCCTTCCGCTATCTGTCATTCTCTGAACCAGATTTATTTCAAGAACCTCGTCCTCAAGATCAGGCAGAAGAACATCTATAACTTCTGCCTCCTTTACTGGCAGTCCGCTTGCTATTGCCTCATCTATTGTTTTTATTTTTCCCTCAGCAACAAGCTTACCGAGCCTTGTTCTCGGTGTCCACTCCATTCAATCACCCCAATATCCTGGATTTGATTTCATCAACATGATCTGGAAGCTCAGAGGGTTTCAATCCCCTCTTCTCGTATTCTGAAAACTTTTCAGGTTTGATCCTGTAGTACTCTGCTATGTGCTCCCCCCTGATTCTTGATTCATCAGGCAGAATCTCCTCGCTATGCGGAACATTAAGTCCTGAATCGACAGCTCCCTTGAGCACCGCAAAAACCCTTGCTCCTTTTGATGGTGTTCTCAAACCCATATCAAAGATCGCATAATCTATTCCAGCCTCAAGAGCTTTCTTTCCAATAAGCAGCCCTGTCAGATAGCATGCAGGCGTGTTGTTCATGTCGCCCTTCCATCCAAATTTTTCAAGTTCCTTTGAATCGGCTGAAATTAGCACTCTATCTCCTTCGGGGCTGTATTCGATGATCTGGGCTATAACCCTCTTATTAGTTATCCTCACAACAAGTCTTGCCCTCCTTGAAAGAAGGAGCCTTAACCTTTTCCTGTAATTGGTTTTTCCTTCCCTTCTCCTTCTGTATGGTACCCTGTATCTTGGGCTTTTTGCCATTTCACATCACCTCAATATTCCCTGAGTTTCAAGGTACTGGTTGAGATGGGAAACGCTCCTGAACTCTCCACCCTTCGCCTTTCTGTAAAGCATTCTGTAGGTTCTTGAGTCAATTTTCCCTTCGCTCTTCAGCAGTCTCAACCTTTTTCTCAAAGCTCTTATCCTCATAATCCATGCTCTTTTCCTGGGCATTCTTGCTGTTCCTCTACCTTTTCTCTTACCATGCCCTCTTCTCCTGCCCTTTCTTCTCTGCGCCTTTCTCTTGTTTATTCTTGCCCTGCTTATACCTTTAACAGGTTTCCTCCTTATCACTCCCTTCTCAATCAGCTCCCTAACATCATCCTTTGTGGCAGCCCCAGCTATTTCATCAAGGGCATTAGGATCTATCCAGATTCTATGAACCCCGCACTTCAGAATTTTTGCTGCCATCTCTCTCTGAAACCTCAGATTCATTTCAATCACCCTTGCTGTATGGATTCAGCACCTTAATACCAAGCTCCTTAGCCTTTTCTTCAATTGCCAGTCTTTTCTTCAAACCCACAGAAGATGCGATTCTGACAGCCTGAGTTTCAGGATTAACATTCTCAAGCTCCTTGGGTGTGTGAACAAGAATCTCATCATAGCCAGATGGATGCAAACCTCTAACAGCCTTTGGAGATGAGAAGCCTGGATTTGGAAGAACTCTGCCACTCCATTTTCCACCATATCTCTCTCTCCACTTGTTATGCCTTCCTTTCGGCCTTCTCCATCCAAGATCTCTCAGCTTTAATTTTTTATGAGCCTCAAAGTGCCTGAATTCAGGCTTTCTTGCTTTAAACCTTCTTCTGAGCCTCATCATCCTGACCTTATCCTTGGGAAGATTTGGATTCATTCAGATCACCTCACGGCTTCTCCACAATATAAATCCCGTCCTGAAACACCCTAACATCAAGATTTCTCTTCTTTGTCGCAAGTTCAAGATTTGCAGCTGTCTGACCACATTCCTCTTTATCTATTCCTGTCACAATTATCTCATTTCCTGAGATTTTAACCACAACCCTTCCAAATATTCTCGCTCTCCTGGGATGCTTCTCTCCAAGGAAGTTCTCAATCACAACCTCTTTGCCCTCAACCCTAACTTTCATGGGAAAGTGTGAGTAGAGTATCTTCAGCCTGTACTCAAATCCCTCGGTAACACCCCTGATGAGGTTGTTTATATGAGACGCAAATGTGCCAACCATCGCCTTTATCTTTGATTTCTTTTCTTCTGTGTAAACTCTGAGCTTCCCATCGACTTTCTCAATGCGAACACCCATGAACTTCAGAAATCTTTCGTTCTCTCCTTTCGGTCCTGAAACTTTTATCGTGTAGCCATTAAGGCTGTCTCCCTGTATCTCAAGGTTCACATTTTCAGGGATGTCAACAAACCTCTCTTCCATGTCCATCCACCTCAGTAAACGTATGCAAGCAATACTCCACCCAATCCTCTCTCAACAGCATCCCTCTGTGACATCACGCCCTGAGTAGTTGAAACAATGAGTATTCCGAAATCTCTTGCAGGTAAATACCTCTTCTCAAACATCTCGTAGTCTGTTCTTTTGACGGAGAATCTTGGCCTAACAGCACCACAGTCATTTATGTTCCCGCTAAGTTCAACAATTATAACTCCACCCTTGTGATCATCGAGCACTTCAAATCCCTTTATGTATCCGTACTCCTTCATCACATTCAGCACCTTTCCAACAAGCTTTGAGGCGGGTCTTATTTCGACTTTTGACTTTCCAACAAGTTCTGCATTCTTTATTGCAATCATGGCATTTGCCAATGTGTCGCTCTGCATTACTATCACCTCACCAGTACTTCTTAAATCCAAGCTCTCTTGCAACCTCTCTGAAGCACTGTCTGCATAGATAAAGCCCGTACTTCCTCACTACTCCCCTCTTCCTTCCGCATCTCCTGCATGGATTGGCATTTCTACCAAACTTCTTTGTTCTCTCCTTTACCATAATCATTCAACCTCCACACCCAAGGATTTGAGAAATTCAATTGTGTCATTCTTTGTAACACGATGATTCTTCCCAATCTTGCTCCTTGCAATCTTTCTTCTCGCAACCCTGTAACCTTTTCTTTTCAGAGATACACTTACATCCATACCGAAAATACCCATGTCAGGATCGTAATCAACTCCCGGCAGATCAATATGTTCGTGAATGCCAAATGAGAAGTAACCATCACCTATCTGCCTCAAACTGAGCTTATTCTCATTAACAGTTAAAGCCCTTTTCAAAAATTCAAAGGCATCCTCTCCTCTGAGAGTTACCTTGGCGCCAATAGCTTCCCCTTTTCTTATTCCAAAGTTTCTTATTGTCTTCTTTGCATATGTTGACGTTGGTATTTTTCCTGTTATCTCCTCAAGGAGTTTCAATGCCTTTTTCTGCCTCTCTCCGCTCTCTCCAATTCCGATATTTATCACGACCTTGTCAATGAGCACCTCTCTCATTGCATTCATTGATCACACCCCCAGGTCTATCACAGGCCTCTCATCATTCTTTGATCCAATGACAAAGATGTAGTCCTCAATTGTCGTATAATCTCTTCCTTCAATCTCTATCGTCACAAGATTTGGGGCTGACCCCCTGACAACCTTGTATGTTTTTACTCTTCCAACCTCTCCTGCATGCTGTCCTCCTGTAACCATGACAAGTGCACCTTCTTCAAACTTGAGATGCTGAAGTACTTCCTTCTCAGGCATCTTGAGCAGAATGCTGTCCTTCGTCCTGTAATCATTCGTTCCGAGAATATTTGTCCCGTCAAAAAGGTTTAGCTGTACTTTTGCTCCCTTCAGAGCTGTCTTGTTGTTTATCCTGTAAAGCTTCCTGTCAAAATCATCAACCTCAATTGGAACGTATCTGCCTTTTTCATCAAAAACTATCCTGTAGTTGAGCTCCATTTTTGGAACAGATACCACATCAAAAAGCCCCACTGGAAACTTGTAGTTTTTCCTTGGAATTCCATCCACATAGACCTCACCCTTTCCAATTACCTTCCTTGCTTCTCTTGCTGTATCTGCAAGATCAAGGAAATCCCTCACAATCACAAGCAGAGGTATGGCTTCTCTGTCATGGGGTCCTGGAGATGGCTTTACAATCCATCTCTTAATCTTTCTTGGGATTTTGTAGGTTTTTGGAGCACTTAATCTTTTCTGATGCAAATCAATCACCTCTTGAGTGTTTTCTCCCTAACACTATCCTCTTCACCGAGCTCAACAATCATGACATTTGAGGGGTGAACCGGTCTTGCTACTTCTTCTCCATTGGCTTTCTTGACAGTAACACCATCAACATAAATTCTGAGCTTCTTCATGTCAACCTCAAGAACCTTGCCTGTATGGCCTGCAAAGCTTCCCCTCATCACCTTCACCTTGTCTCCCTTTCTGACTCTTATCGCTCTCTTTCCGTATTTCTCTCTCAGGTCCTTTGAGAGAGTTGCGTGGATAAATCTGTGCCTCTGATGAAGTTTTGCTTCATATATCTTCTTTCTCTGCTTTCTTGGCTGTTTCGACATAACATCCACCTCACACAATTATCGTCGCGATTGAACCAATCTTGCTGAATCTCTCAGCAGCTTCTCTCGCAACAGGCCCTCTTATCTCACTGCCCTTTGGATTTCCATTTGGATCTGTTATAACAGCCGCATTATCGTCAAATCTCACCCTCGTTCCATCTGGTCTTCGGTACTCCTTCCTCTGCCTTACAATTACAGCATATTGAATCTGCTTCCTTATGTCCGGGCTACCTTTCTTAACGCTGACTACAACTATGTCACCTATCCCTGCAGATGGGTATCTCCTCCTGACTCCCTTATATCCTCTTACTGCTATTATTTCAAGCTCCCTCGCTCCTGTGTTATCCGTACATATCAGTCTTGCACCAGTTGGCAATCCTCTGGGGATTCTTGCTTTTTTAGCCCTCATTCTTCCACCACCCTCTCAACTATAACAAAGCTCTTTGTCTTGCTTATAGGTCTGCACTCAGCTATTGTTACAACATCACCAGGCTTAGCATCAATGCATGGAGGATTGTGTGCATGCATCTTGCTCCTCTTCTTCAGATATCTCTCATATTTCGGTACATACCTTATCAGCTCTCTCTCAATTACGGCTGACTTCTCATATGTCTTGACTACTCTGCCCCTGAATATCTGACCCCTTACAGACATTCCTCCATGGAAGGGGCAGTTTTTATCCTGACACTCCTTCTCAGGTGCTTTGACGTTAATTCCAATATCTCGCATCAGCATCACCCTTTAATTCTGCTTGCCATCATCAAACCTCTCATTATCCTCTCCTCTGGTCTGAAGATGATAAGATCACCACTAACCCTGAATCTCTCACCCTCTATCTCTACCTCAAACACCCTCTTGTTCTTTGCAACTGTCCTTATTCCCTTCTCAGTCTCAATCTTCAGAGTTTTCATCGTCTCATCAACCACCATACCCTTCAGACCTCTTTCACTCGGATTTGGACTTTCAGTCACCTCAATCATCAGCCCTACCCAGTCTCTCGCAAGCACCTTTATGCTCTGTAGCCTTCTTCTCTTAGCGAGAGCTTTATTCTTGCTATGTCTTTTCTTACAGCTCTCAGTATCCCTGGATTCTCCAAGGCTCCTCCGCTCCTCACCATTGTTCTCAGCCTCAGCAGTTCGTTTTCCAGCTCTGTCAATTTTTTTAACTTCTCCTCCCTACTCATTTCCCTGATCTCCTCCATTCTCACCTTCATCCACCTCCTGTGTCTCAGCCTTCTCCTCTTCCTTCTCAAGCTTCACATCCCTGACGTGAATCTCATCAGGCAGTTCTGCATCTGGAGGAATGACTCTGACCTTAACTCCATAAACTCCAAGCTTTTTGATTGCAATATCAAATCCTTCATTTACCATGCTCTCAGCAGGCTCTCCTGTATGAACAATTGTTCCTGCAACAAATTTCTCAGTTCTTGCTCTCTCGCTTGTGAGCTTTCCGCTTATCTCAATCTCACACCCCTTTGCCCCTGCTTCCATTATTCTGTAAAGGAACCTGTAACCAGCTTTTCTGAAGTACCATCCTCTCTCAAGGGCTCTTGCAAGCAGAGATGCCATGAGCTGGGCATTGAATTCTGGTTTTTCAATCTCATCAACCGCAACCTGTGGATTATCGAGACCAAAATCCCTTAGCCTGTCCGTGAGCTTCTTTATCCTCCTCCCCCCTCTTCCAATCACAAGTCCCGGCCTTTCAACAAACAGTGTAACCTGAGTGCCGAGAGGGGTTCTGACTATGTCTATCCCACCAAATCCAGCGTTTCTGACCTCATCAACCACCCATTCCTTGACCCTGAGCTTTCTAACTCTCTCCTCAACAAACTTTCTTTCCACCGCCATTTAACGCACCTCTGCAACAAACTCAACTGTTGTCAGGACCTTGAATTTTGGAGTTGCCCTTCCATAAGCTCTCGGCATGTATCTTTTGATCACTCTGCCTTTCTTTGCCTGAGCATGAGTGATTATCAGCCTGTTGACTTCAAGTCCCTTGTATTCTGCGTTGGCTTTCAAACTTTTCAGAACTTTCAGAATCCCCTTTGATGCCTTTACGGGATATCTCCCGGCATACCACTTCTCAAGCCCTTTCTTGTGAGCAACTTTCTTCTTGTGGTTCCTGAACGGCACAGGTTTTTTAATGGCAATTACATCCTCAAGGTATGCAATTGCGTCATCTATCTTCTTTCCTTTCAGAGCTCTGCATATCTCAACAGCGTCCTTGAAGCTTATGTCCATTTCATATCCCATAGCCTTGGCTGCATTCAACTCATCCTTTGGTTTGTAAGCGTAATTTACCCTCCCCATAGGCATCACTTCAGAGGTACAAACTTGCTGCTTCTCGTAGCACCAACACCAGGACCAGAGTGTTTCTCAAATCTCCTTGTTTGAGCAAGCTCTCCGAGTCTGTGTCCTATCATCTCAGGCTTTACCTCAATTCTGACAAACTCCTTGCCGTTGTGGATATAGATCACCTTTCCAACCATCTCAGGCAGAACTATCATGTCTCTGCAATGGGTTCTTGCGGTGCCTTTCTTTCTCAATCTCCTCAGAAACTTCTCTTCCTGCTCTGTAAAGCCTCTTTTTATTTTTCTTCTCTCCCTTGCAGGCAATAATTCAGCAAACCTATCAAGGGGTATCTTCTTGAGTTCTTCAAGTGTGTAACCGCGATATCTAAATTCCTTGGGCCTGATTACCTTACCCTTCATCGCCATAACTATCGCCTCACTCCAGTTCTTCTTGCTGCAATGCTACCAACTTTCCTGCCAGGGGGTGCGTTTCTGTTTACAGTCTTTGGTTTTCCAACGTGCTGGTGCTTTCCACCACCAAATGGATGGTCGACTGCGTTCATTGCAACACCTCTAACTCTTGGCCACTTTGCAGCCTTGCTCTTCATCTTGTAGAACTTCTTTCCAGCCTTTATGAATGGCTTATCAGCTCTTCCAGCTCCAGCAACCACCCCAATCATCGCTCTGCAATTAGGATGGAACCATCTCATACTGCCTGATGGAAGCTGAACCAGAACTCTATCCTCTTCATGGGCAACAACAAACGCATAGGTTCCGCTTGCCCTCGCAAGCTTTCCTCCATCTCCCGGCACAAGCTCAATATTGCAGACAGGGGTACCTTCAGGAATGTTTTTCAGATATGTGATGTTTCCAACATCAATCTCCACATTCTCTCCAGCCTTTATCGTGTCTCCGGTGCCCTTGCCTTCAACTGCAAGAACGTAGTCCTTCCTGCCATCAGAGAATCTGACAATAAATACCGGTCCATTTCTTGCAGGATCATGGACTACATCCTCTATTCTTGCTTCAACACCCTCATCTCTAAACCTCGGCAGTTTTGCATCTGTCCTGTATTTGTGAGATGGAGCCCTGTATGTTGGGGTTCCTTTCCCCCTGTTTTGTGAGATTATTCTCTTACCCATTTACACCACCTCAGAACACACCCAGATCTGACAGAATTTCCTCAGCATTGTAATCAGGCTTCAGCTTGATGTATGCTTTCTTCTCTCCCTTTGGGGTTATCAGAGTGTTAACCTTTTCAACCTCAACACCAAACCTCTTCTCGATTTCCTTTGCAATCTGCTTCTTGTTAGCCCTCATATCCACTATGGCTGTCAGGACGTTTTTCTCAAGGAGTATTGTTGTCTTTTCAGTTACAAGGAATGCCTTCAGTATCATAACCACTCCCCCAGATAGCCTAATGCCGATTTTGTGTAAATCACAAGCCTTCCAGCATGCCCACCAGGAGCTAAAAGTTCCACATTCAGATTTTTCACCTCAACAACATCCACACCGGGTAGATTTCTCGATGCTTTAAGTACATCTGAATTTCCTGATGTAACAATCAGTATGCTCTTCTTTTTCTTGTACTTCCTTCCCCTCATTTTGCCCTTTCCAGCTCTGATCCTCTTTCTCTCTGCTGCTCTCAGCACATCATCATAAACCCCTACTGCTTTGAGAACCTCAATAACCTCTTTTGTTTTCTTCAGTCCTTCAAAATCATCAACAATGATCTTTGGCAATTCTCCATCAAAAACATGGCTTCTCTGTCTGACTATTTCAGGAACAACAGTTGCTGACAGAGCAGATCTCAGTGCTTTTTTCATCTCCTTTCTGTTTATTTTTTCACTCCAGTTCTTTTGAGGCTTTGGTGGATGTGCCCTTCTTCCCCCAACAGCCTGAGGAACAATAACTGCTCTTCTTCCACCTTTAAGCCTTGGAACTCTCGCATATCCATGCCCCGGACCCCAGTTTTCTGCGGCATAATTCGTTCCTGCCAGTGGATTTGGACCATATGGCTGTCTTCTGTGGCTCTGAATGGCATGAACTGCCTTTCTTATTATGTCAGGTCTGAATTCCTCACTGAATACGTGAGGAAGCTCTATTTCTTCAACAATCTCCCCATTTAAACCGTAAACCTTAGCCTTCATTTATATCACCTTCCCTGCTTGGATGATGTGCTGACATACACTATATTCAGTCCTTCGTAGCTTTTCACAGGGGGCCTGATTGCAAACCTTATCCTGACAAGTCTTTTAACAGGTCCCGGTACGCTCCCTGAGATCATAATGTAATCATTTCTCACAACACCGTAATGTGGAAAACCACCCTTTGGAGTTATCTCCTCTCCATTATCTCCCATTTTGAGAATCCTCTTGTTATATTCCGTCCTTTGATGGAATCCCATCTGTCCAGCCTGTGGAACAGTCCATCTGACGTGATGGGGATTCCATGGACCAAGTGTTCCGACTCTCCTGTGTTTGCTGCTTCTGGCATATTTTGCATTAAGGGTTATGACTCCCCACCTCTTAACAGGACCCTGAAAGCCTTTGCCCTTTGTTATGCTCAGAACATCGACAAAAATGCCCTCTTCAAAAATCTCAGATGCTTTTATCTCGTTACCAAGTTTTGAAATTGCATAATCAAGAGCAGAATTCACATCTCCTCCAATCTTCTGCTCCATAACATCGGGAACCTTTTTTGGCACTCCAGTAAGCAGGAAGGGCTGGGTGTATGTTATTAACCTGATCTCAGCTACATTCTCAATTCCCCTGAGATCCTCTGGATTTCCTCCATTCTTTGGCAGATTGAGCCTTCTTGACAGTCTTTCATCGAGATTTTCTGCCCAGACCTCTCCTGCAATCTGCAAACCGTACTGGGTTTTTCTGTAAACCCTGATTCCCATAACCTTCATTGGAGGTGCTTCTATAACTGTCACAGGCACCACGATTTCCTCTCCGTATGTTGGAGAGTTCTTTCTATCATCAACCATTACGACATGTGTCATACCAGCCTTATATCCCGCAAAACCCAATGCTTTTGCTTCGCTGACTACGGGCCAAGCCCTTATCTTCGGAACTGTGCTTGATGCTCTCTTTCTGGGGGAGAATCCCAGCGAACCCCTTCTTGGCCTGTGTTCCTTCATCTCATACCACCCACTTTGCGTAATTCATCAATGCCAAGCTCCCTATTACGGCTTCTTCAAGCCTCACAGTCTGAGTACCCTGATCTGGAAACATATTCCACACATCCACATTCTCAACTCTCAAGCCATATTTTCCTGCTATTTCCTGAACCCCTTCAGTAGGGCTTCCGAATATCAGGAGATTCTTTCTCCTGATCTCATCGGGTAGAGGGACTCTACCCTTCCGGGAAGTTATTACTGCATCCTCCCTTTCAAGCAAATCCTCAAGATCTGCTTTTTTCACCTCATATCCCCAGTATTCATCTGGAGATGCTTCTTCTACCACCAACGGCTTCTTCGAACAGACCCTGACGGTCACGCGGGCCCCCTCCTTTGATTTACCTTTGTAGAGGGCCAGGGCTTCCATACCAATATCAGCCCACACGGTGCCGTCAGGAGCAACCCTGACGATTATGCCCTCCCTCACCTCACCGATTTTTAAATCTTTTGGCTTGTGGGATGGTATTCTCACAGGAGGTAAAAGTCCAGCATACCTTAGCCCCTTCTTAAGTGGAAAAAGATATTTTCTCAAATATTGAGGAGTTTCAAGATACTCAAGAACCTCTTTAATCAGATCCGACTCATCGAGGGATGGATCTGGATATATGAAAATGCGCTCAACTCTGAAAACTGCACATGCCCTTGCAATCATTCCTATTTTGAAGAACTTTATCTTCTCATCCTTCTCGTTTATCAGGGAACTTGATGGAATTGCTATTTCCATGCCAGAATGCCAAGTTCTCTGGTTTTATAAATTGAACCCTGAGGTAATTAAAAGTTTATAAGGGAATGATTTAAAGACTGAGGATGATACCGGAAATTATGAACTCCAAGAAGATCAGAAAAGACAAGATATTCTTCCAATCTGCCGAAAGAGACATCAAAATAATCCACGACGACTTCTTGACAACAAACCTCATCGAGAAAAATTCAATCGACCTGATTGTCACCTCCCCTCCATACAACGTGGACATTCACTACAGCTCATTCAGCGATGACATTCCCTACGAAAAATATCTTGAATTCACAGAAAAATGGATGAAAAAAGCCTGTAAGCTGATGAAACCTGATGGCAGAATGTGTCTTAATATCACCCTTGACAAAAGCAAAGGAAGAGATGAGGCAGGCTTTCAGAGTGTTTATGCTGACATTGTAGGCATCGCAAGAAAGGTGGGATGGAAGTACTTCTCAACCATAATATGGAACGAGGGCAACATCTCAAGGAGAACAGCCTGGGGATCCTGGATGAGTGCAAGCGCTCCCTATGTCATAGCTCCTGTTGAAGTTATCATAGTCTTTTACAGGGACAGATGGCAGAAGATCGAAAAAGGTGAGAATGATATTGCAAGAGATGAATTCATGGAGTGGACAAATGGTCTCTGGACTTTTTCGGGGGAGAGCAAAAAGAAAGTTGGACATCCAGCTCCATTCCCTGTTGAACTGCCAAAGAGATGCATAAAGCTCTTCAGCTTTGTTGGAGATACTGTTTTAGATCCTTTCCTCGGAAGTGGAACCACACTCATTGCATGTGCCATGCTAAACAGAAAGGGCATAGGTGTGGAGATTGATGAGAAGTACTGCAGAATTGCTAAGGAGAGGTTGATAAAAGAGGCACGTATAAATCAGAGAAAATTATTGGTGGAATGATTGAAATGAGACGTGGATTTAAATGTAAAAAAAGTTTTAGCTGCCTTAAAACAGAGCTACGATCGCATCATCGTGGATAAT
>JALURI010000212.1:0-2200 GCA_027016965.1 Geoglobus sp. | reverse complement strand
GCATAATACCATCCTAACCAGAGAAGTCGAGATCAGGCTTGAAAAACGTGTAAAGGTTCACTCCATGAATATGCAGTTTTCAGATCTCTCCAAAATATAATTGAAAAAACAAGATACTGAATAAAAAATTGGAGTCATAATGGGTTATGAAGCACCAACCTATCATAGGGATCAGATGGCAATTAGAAATTGGCGTAACATCTACCCAGATGCAGACATGATTTTGGTTAAAAAAGACGAATACGGTAGCAGTACTGTCTTGTAAAACAATTTTAAGGGAAAGATTAACTGAAACAGCTTTTTGAAAAAGATAAATTGAGAAATCAAGAGATATTAAAGGGATTAAGATACTCTTCATTATCACTGACAAAGATAATGAGTTGAAATCGGAGACCAACCGTTATATTCTCCTCCATATCATTGATTGCACTTTTATTACCAATTCAGAGAAATATGACGAACTAATCGAGGCTTATAAATGAAAATACGGGAATAGAGAAGATATACATTAGCTTTCTTTTAGCTAAGGTTAAAGCTATTGAAGAGATTGAGAGATACATACACAATCTTTTACGGTGAGGAATAACTTATTATTTTTGCTAACCAATTTCTATTCGCTACTTTTTTCAACAACAGCAATTATGAATTTTCTTGATGGAGGTGTAAATGTGATCGAGCTTCCGAAGAAAGAGGAAGGGAAAATCCCCATTTCGGGTGAGATAGAGTATGAGACCCATCTCAGCAAGAATGAGCTGATAGAGTTTCTAAAAGGTATGCTGGATCAGCTTGAAAGCAAAAATACTGTTGATCTGAAACTGGATGGCTATGAAATAAGATTTGTATACAGAGAACCGGTTGAAGTTGAGATTGACTATGCACACAGCAAAAAGCTTAAGATAAAAATAGAGTTCAGGCAGAGGTCAGAGATCCAGTTCATCTGAGTTTCAGGCAATTGAGAGCGTTCACGAGCTTGATTTCCGGTCCAAACAGCAAAAATGTTATATATCTGTAATGGTTCAGGATTACAGTAAAAACCTAAAGAGGGGAAGATCTGGCTTGAAAGGGAAAAAGAGGTTTGCTGAGTTTGATGATTTCAAGCCTTTGAGCGATGAGGAATTTGAAGAACTGCTGAATGTTCCGAGAAAAAAATACAGGAAGCCAAAAATAAGGTACTGAGCTATTTTTTTACGAAATCTTTTTATTTTATTTAAGGGTTGGCTGTGTGGATGTTTAGAGTTATTCCGGCAGTTGACATCAAGGATGGTAGATGTGTTCAGCTCAGACAGGGAAATGAGAGAGAGGTAATCTTTGAAAGCGACAGTCCAGTTGAGATTGCAAAGATGTGGGTTGAAAGGGGAGCGAAGGTTCTGCATGTCGTTGATCTGAGCGGGAGTTTTGAGGGAAAACTCAGACATGTAGATATTATTCTCAGAATTTCCCAGCTCGCAGAGGTTCAGGTTGGAGGGGGTATAAGGGATCCTGAAACTGCAGAGAGACTTCTGAAACGAGGCGTTGACAGGATCATTTTTGGAACAATCGCCATCGAAAACTCAGATGTTGTGAAGGAGCTCGCTGAAAAATACCCTTCAAGGATTATGATAGCCATTGACTCCAGAGGTGGGAGAGTTGTGGTGAAGGGGTGGAAAGAGACCACATGCATGTTTCCTGCAGACGTCGCAAGGGTTTATGGGGAGTATGACGTGAGCTTTCTCTTTACAGACGTTGATGTGGAGGGATTGATGAAGGGGATAGATGAGGAAGCGATAAAGAAAGTCGTGAGTTCAACAGAGAGACCTGTTTATGTTGCCGGAGGAATTTCGAGCGCTGAGGACGTCCTGAAGATAAAGAGAGCAGGAGCTGCCGGAGCTGTGATAGGAAGTGCCCTCTACACAGGAAAGATTAATTATGAGAAGCTAATCTCAATGGAGGAGGATTGAAATGGTTAGGGTTGAAAGAAAAACCAAGGAAGTTGAGGTAATCGCAAAGCTCAGTTTTGATGGTGGCGAAATCAAAGCAAACACGGGAATTGGATTTTTAGACCACATGCTCACAACTCTTGCATTTCATTCCGGAATGGGGCTTGAACTCTCAGCTAAAGGAGATCTGCAGGTTGATGAGCACCACACAGTGGAGGACATTGCCATAGTTCTGGGAAAGGCATTCAGAAAGGCACTGGAGGATAAGAAGAACATAAGACGAT
>JALURI010000211.1:1322-2751 GCA_027016965.1 Geoglobus sp. | reverse complement strand
CCGTTAATGAAAACCACATAGTGATCATAGATCACGCCGGTGGAATCCCTTGCCGCAATCGGACCGATCGGCGGGAGATTCGGGTCGTTTTCATTCCATGATTCTCCAAGCCTTTGAGCCAGAAGCTGATCTTCTGAAGAGGTGTTGAGGACAACACCCTCAAGCTGGGGAATGGACCTGGGGAATATCCACAGAAATTTAATACCTCCATGGCTGCCATCATTGTCAAAATCCGTTATATCAAGAGCAAACCAGTGATTGCCGCCTCTCCTCTCTCCCATAATCAGGACAAGCCTCAGCTCATCCTGCGTTTTCACTCTGTCACCATTGGAGTCAACCCATATCTCTTTCACCCATGGTATTCCATCCAGCATGTAGCAGTGTGTAGCCATTGTCTCTTTTAACCTTGGCAGGAGGTCAGGAGGTATAAAAGCCCATCTTTCCACTCCTGTTTCATAATCAAAGGCATGAAGCAACCCATCATTGGAGCCGGCCACAACCACAGGGGAGTTACCTTCCATGTTAAAGGCATACTGCTTGATTACATCAACTACATTTGATGGGGCATTTGTGTTAACGGATGCTTCAGGCACAATATTCCATAATGATGCCATACAGCGCCACTGAGATACGGCTTCACATGTGGGTTTAAGGGTTTTATTAATAAGTTCCTGCACAGTAACACCCTGTCTGGCCGCCAGAGCCCGGTAGCCCGGCCACCACTCGTCTACTGGTCTTGTAACGGTGTATGGCGAGGAGTGAAATATGTCGCCAAGGAGCCATGGTCTTGTATCTGTTCTTGAGCCATCTGCATCCCAGTCAAGCACGTCAACACCCCTTACAAAATCTATGAGAAGCTGTGCACACTGCAGATCGGAGAGCGTTTGATTCAGTTTTGACTGCAACCACTCACAGAAAGAGTTTGCCCCTTCAAACGGCTCATCAATCCTCAGGTATGGCATGAGTTGAGCAGCATTTGTGCGGGTAAACGGTATTAGCTGGTCATTTCCGTTTATCACACCATCCCCATTTCCATCAATAACTGTATATATATTTCTGCTGTCAGGACCAGAGCTGGTGAGAAGATTTCCTGCTTCCCAAACAGGATTTACAGGAAGGTTCGTTCCCGCTTTTACCAGTTCACCATCAACATTGGTGCCAACAAGGTCTCCATCCTTGTCCACAAGGACCAGATCGTCAGTGTCACCGTCGCCATTGAGGTCTGTGTTTCCTTCGCTCTTTAACCGGAACTTGTACATTCTTCCCTGCCATATTGGCCTATCTGAGGGCCTGAAATTGGCAACTATGACGTTGGTTTCATTGATGATCTTTGTGCTCTCAATTGAGATTTTGGTAAATGAGGAGGTTCGCTTTATGATATCAAAAAGAATTACTTTAAGAGCCTGCACCAGTTCATCATAGCTATCTG
>JALURI010000211.1:0-1312 GCA_027016965.1 Geoglobus sp. | reverse complement strand
GTCGGCAGTGGGAAGACCATCCGTTAAAATAACCGCAAAATTCTTCTGACACTTGGCGCATATTGCCCTTGAGACAGTGGACGTCTGACACTGTCCGGACTGACCCAGATTCACATCTTTGGTCTGAAATCCGTACCATTGGTATACTCCATCGCACGCAAAATACTGCCCTATGTTCATCAGTGCTTCTCCAAGGGGCGTGTTGGTGTAAAAGTCTGTATAGTCCATGTTGTCAAGGGCATTTTTCAGAGAGTTTCTGTTGTTAAAAAATGCGCTGTCAGAATCAAGCTGGTTACATGCTGGATTGAGATCGTGAAACACCGCTGCACCACTGGAATAGTACCTGATATCAAAAGTCATCAAACCCATTCTAATTTTCAATGTCTGATTTATCAGGTCCCTGAAAACCTTTCTTGCTATTATGTATTTAGGAGGATAGTAGTTGAGAAGATTGCCCACAAAGAAGTAATGGCCTGACCCGTAGTTTTCGCACCGGGATATAGCTGCCATATTGCTGTCGCAGTATATATAACCATTCTGAAACAGTGCCGTTGCGCACTGCCCTCCATAGGTGAAAGGAAGGTTTGAATAGGTGCAAGTGCCCGTAGCTGATGTGCACGTTCCTGTTGAAACACAGTTGGCAAGACACCTGTTTCTCCCCCAGTATATTCTCCCGTCAAGGGAACACCTGTATCGCCACCTTCTTACCCGTGTGCATTCACCCTGGACCACACAATTGTTCTGACAATCGGAAAGCGTGGGGAAAACACTGTTGATGCCCTGAATATCACATGTGTAGCCGCTGCAGTTGTTCTCACACTCAGTTTGAGTTGGGTAGGACAGACCGGAAAGGTCACAGAACCAGCCTGCAGTGGGCTGACAGGATACCCAGCTTCCATCGGTACAGAACTGGTCAACAGTGCCCCTGTCAAGCCACCATGAGCCTCCACATGAATTTACGTTCCGGGAAGTTTGTCTTTGATATACACGGCAGGGGTCAAAACACTTACCATTACCTCCATAGTCACTGCATTCGGGATAAAATACAGGATAAAGTATCTGGGGATCATATCCCAGATCTCTGAAAAAATTAGGTGTGTTATTTCTATCAAGTCCGCAGCTAACTCCTGAAGAAGCTTCAATATCACAGTTCCCCTCACACACAAGCCCTCTCATGGAGCCGGATGTATCCATAAACCACATGATGCCAGGTGGTGCATTTGCTCCCTGACACACGAATGAAAAGTCTTCCTCTTCACAGTTTGCACATGCCTGTGCATGTGCTTCTGTGGGCATGTAAAAAATCTGCAAT
>JALURI010000210.1 GCA_027016965.1 Geoglobus sp. | reverse complement strand
AGAAAAATTTATTCTTAATGAGGCAAACAGATGGGTTCATCAGACAAATGTTCAGGTTGATACCCTTGTGTGGCAAAAAGGGGTACATGGAGAGGATCAGATTCTTGGAATAATGGATTCTGGAGTGGATTATGGACATTGCTTCTTTGATGGTATAGTAGGAGGAGTAGCAAAAATTGTGGGATATAATGCTTATGGTGATAGTCTGGATGGATGTACTGATGGACACGGGACACATGTGGCAGGAACAGCTGCGGGTGGAGATGATAATATTGGTACACTGGCAGATTATAAGGGAATGGCTTATAAATCCAGGATTTATGTGCAGGATGTTCAGACAACAAGTAGTCAGAATTGTACTGGTGGAGCCCTTGATGCTGTTCCTTCACCCCTTTATAATGGATTTCAGGATGCCTATAACAATGGAGCCAGAATTCATACTAATTCCTGGGGAGGAGGAAGTAATTCATATAGTAACGACCCTGCTGATGAAGACCAATTTATATGGGATAATCCAGATTTTCTTATATTATTTGCTGCAGGAAATTCTTCAAGTGCAGGACAGTCAAACGGAGCCAATTTAGGGGATCAGGCTACTGCCAAAAATATAATTACAGTGGGTGCACTTGCCCATGCTCCGAATCAGGAAGTGAAATCCTGGTATTCTTCCGAAGGACCCCCACCTGATAACAGATGGAAACCTGATTTAATGGCTTCGGGTGGGGATGACAGATTCACGCCAGGATATACCCACTCTGCTGATAACGACCCAAATTCAAATCCCACATGTGATACGGTAGGTAATCCCTTTGAAGGCACAAGTATGGCAACACCTGTTGTGGCTGGCTCTGCCCTTTTAACCAGACAGTGGCTTCAGACTTATTATGGTTATACCTCACCTGCTGCTGCTTTAATTAAAGCAGTTTTAATAGCCGGAGCTACTCCGGTTTCAGGAACAGGAGACCCTGATGGTGCTACCATTGATTACGGATGGCCTTCCTATGATGTGGGATGGGGAAGAGTATATCTTGCAGGTTCGTTTGGATTAAAAAATGCATCTGATACCTTGCTTGCTCAATATGTGAACGGATTATATACAGGTGATGCAGATACCTATGAAGTCAGGGTGATTGATAATATTGATCCAGTTAGATTTGTGCTTGTATGGTCCGATTATCCTGCTGCTTCTGGTTCAAACGGAGAGATTGTAAACGATTTAGACCTCCAGGTGATTGATCCGAATAATGTAACTTATTGGGGAAACAATATAGATAGAACAAATAAGGTCTCACTCTCGGGTGGTACCCCTGACACTATAAATAATGTTGAGGTGGTGCATTTTTCCACCACCATGTTACAGGTTAATGGGGTTTATAAAGTAATAATAAGGGGGACAAATGTTCCTCAACCTGGGCTCAATGGTCAACCTTATGCACTTGCGATAACCGGTGATGTTGAATGGGTACAGGCTACCGGAACATATTCCTCTTTGTTCAGTCTGACAGAAGTTTCTGATGGAGTCAAAATAAGAGTAGGGTTTGGAGGAGAAAGCTTTGTAAATGGTATTCTTAAAAAAGAATACAACGGTGAGGAAAAAATCATATTTAACGGCTCTCTCAGAGGAAAAAAATCTTTTCAATATCTTGATAAAGATGTTAAGAAAGGCGAAAAATATACCTATACTTTCTACGCAGAAAAAGCAAATGGAAATATTAAAAAGTATGGTCCACTCACAATTGAATTTGGAAAGAACATCAGAGGTTTTGATGTTCTTAAAATATCTTCCTCTATTTTAAAGAAAAACCAGGAATTTATAATTGTTATTTCAAATCCTGAAAAGAGTAATGTTTCCATTGAACTTGTTGATAATACAGGTAGAGTTACACGTCTTTTAAATAAAAACCTGAATTCAGGTATTATCAATATCAGGACAAGGTTGCCACAGAATCTGAAATCGGGTGTCTATTTCTTGAGGGTGAAAAAAGGTAAGGAAGTTGTGGTTAAAAAATTGACCTTGCTTTAAAGTTAGAAATTCCCTGAAGGGATAAGAGAGATTCCCTGCCTCCCCTGTAAGGGGAGGCAATTTTTTATAATTTAAGTACAAGATAGCAGGGATAAAATTTTAGTGGTATTTTCTTTCGCTGATATAATATTAAATTGATTATAAATTTAAATCCATTATTTTCGTCTTCAAATACGATGAAATTTTCTTATTTTGTATATTTTATCTCTTAAAATTTCCTCTACAGGAGGGAAAGATTATGGAAAAATCAAAGACGAATTCCGAGCCTTTCTGGAGGACACCCCTTGATTATAAGGATATTAAAAAAAGGAAAGGGAATGTAATAATACTTGAGGATTTATGCAAGGGGTGTGGATTCTGCATAGAATTCTGTCCCACAGGCTCACTTGAAAAGTCAGAAAAACTGAACTCCAAAGGTTATCATCCACCTGTCTTTAATCCCGAAAATTGCACCGGATGTGGATTCTGTGAAAGAGTGTGTCCCGAATTTGCCATAATAACTGAGAAGATAGAAATGGAGGTAAAATAATGAGCACAAAAATTTTAACAGGGACACATTATATGCTCGGTGATCATGCCTGTGCAGAAGGCGCCATTGCCGCCGGATGTAAATTCTTTGCCGGTTATCCTATAACACCCGCAACAGAAATTGCTGAATGGATGTCAAGAAGACTTCCGAGATTCGGAGGTGTCTATATTCAGATGGAGGATGAGCTTGCTTCAATGGCTGCTATAATAGGT
>JALURI010000209.1 GCA_027016965.1 Geoglobus sp. | reverse complement strand
TTCCAAGACAAACAATCACATCGGGTTTTATCGTGTTTATCTGCCTGATAAGAAATGGAAAGCATGCATCTATCTCGCTCTCTGCCGGGTCTCTGTTGTTTGGAGGCCTGCATTTCAGAATGTTTGTTATGTACACGTCTTCTCTCGATAACCCGAGAACATTTTTTATCATGGCTGTCAACAGCTTTCCAGCATTTCCGACAAAGGGTTTTCCCTGCTCATCCTCCTCCTTTCCCGGAGCCTCACCAATGAACATCACTCTGGCGTTTTCACTCCCCTCCCCAGGAACATAATTCTTTTTTGATGCGTGGAGGGTGCAGTTCCTGCATTTTACGATTTCCTGAACGATCTCTGTCAGCTTGCTCTCTCTCATCCTTTACCTTCCTGAGAAACCCTGGGTTAAAAAATTTTGTCAGAATTTCAGCACTCTTGCAGAAACAGTTATAGGATCCCATATTGGTGTGAATGGCGGAGCATAGACAAGATCTGAGAAAAACAGATCCTTGGTTGTGAACTGTGCCTGAATTGCAACAGCAAACACATTTGTTCTCATTGCAACCATCTCGTATCCAGCTATCTGGGCTCCAAGAATTCTGTTTGTTTCCACATCCTTCACAGCCTTTATGAATGTCTTTGTTGCTCCGGGATAGTAGTGTACCTTAGTGTTGGCTGTTATAAATGCTGTTTTCACCCTGAACCCATCGTTTATTGCCTCTCTCTCTGTTAAGCCAGTTTTTCCAATTTGTAGATTATGGAACTTTGTGATCTGTGTTCCAAGAACTCCGGGGAACTCCACATCTCCCCCAGCCATGTTAACTCCTGCAACGTAACCCATTTTGTTGCCGGGGGGTGCAAGAGGAATCCAGACCTTTTTGCCCGTGATGAGATGCTCGGTTTCAACAACATCTCCGGCAGCGTAAACACCTTTCACACTTGTTTCCATTCTTCTGTTTACTTCAACAGCCCCTGTTTTCCCTATTTTTGCTCCAATTTGCTCTGCAAGCTCGGTATTTGGCTTAACCCCAGTTCCAACAATAACGAGATCGGCTCTGTACTCACCTCTGTCTGTGATGACCCTTTCAACTCTTTCTTTGCCTTCAAATGCCTCCAGTCTTTCTCCAAGCCTCAGATCAACCCTCTTTTCCATTTCCTTTCTGACTATCTCACCAATCTCCCTGTCAAAATTCGGTAAAGGCAGATCTGCCATTTCAATGACGGTGACCTTCTTTTTCAGGAAGGAGAACGCCTCTGCCATCTCTATTCCTACATAGCCTGCTCCTATCACAACAACATTCTCAGCATCCTTTGCAGCATCTCTTATCCTGTCTGCGTCAGGCGGAAGATCTGCGGTGAGTATGTTTTCAAGCTCCTTACCATCAACATCCGGAACTTTTGGACTTGCACCTGTTGCAATCATCAGCATGTCCCAATCATACTCTTTCAGCTCTCCATTCTCCCTTGCTATGAGACTCCTCTCTCTCACCTCAACAACTTCTGAATTTAGATGCAGGTCAATGTCTCTCTCCCTGATGAAAACCTCAGGCTTGTAGTACATCAGCTCATCGCTTGCAAAATCAAATTCAATGGCATAGGGTATACCGCATGGAGCATGGCTGACGAAAGATGTAGCCTCAAAAACCTTAACATCCCACTCTGGTTTCATGGCTTTTATTCTGGATGCTGAAGCCATTCCGCCTGCTCCACCACCAACAACAGCGATTTTCATGGAATCACCTTTTACAAATTTCAATTCCAAGGAAATAAATCTTCTTATCGTTTTACATGATTCATCACAATTCATGTCATGATGATATATCAGGTGATTATCATGATGGAAAAAGCTTATATAGGGGTTGTTTAATAATAAAGTCTTGAAGAAGAGGTGATGGTAAGATGAAATGGCTCAAGGATGAGAAAGGTGTATCGCCTGTTATTGGCGTGATTTTAATGGTGGCAATAACCGTTATACTGGCAGCGGTGATTGCGAGTTTTGTTTTCGGGCTTGGAAGCAAGGGACCGAAGAGCGCTCCACAGGCAAGTCTTGCTGTTGTTGAGGCTAAAAATGGTTCTACTGATTATGTACTTATTGAACATCAGGGTGGTGAAGAGATAGCTTGGGATGACCTTAAAATTGTCGTTGTTAGTGCAACTGGAAGTATTTATGAGCATTTAAGTACTGGTACTGGTGCATACACAAAGAAAGAGTCAACTTCTAACGATTACTTTGAACCGGGTGAGAGAGTAAATGTTACTGCGACCACATCATGGGGCGATGCTGGAGATTACATTGAGGTAAGAGCAGTACACATAGAGACTGGACAGATAATATTTGCTACGAAAGTTCAGCTTGAAAGTTAGCTCAATGTATTATATCCTATTATGAATTTTTTTGTTTTTTATTCAATTTCAATCCAGTTTTTTAAATCCATTCTACCTGAAAACAGGATCTTCGCTCACGTACATGATTAGAAATTTCCCGGGAGAATTTTTAAAGATTGGGGGAGTGGGTTGCAAAGTGTGTGGCTGATGCTACTGCATCACCGCAAACTGGTTTTTGCAGGCAGGAACAAATATAAAAATTGGAGAACGCCAATAATAAAACAGGTGGAGTCCATGCCCGTCGAACTTGAGGAGATAATCAGATTCATGAGAAATCTGGGATATGAGGTAAAAAAGCCAGAGAGAGAAGTGGTAGACGAACTTCTCGGAGCTTTTGAAGGCGTTGTTTCTGAAGGTGAAACAAGCACGGAATACCTGAAAAAGCTGAGGGAAAGCGGTTATGGAAAGCTTTCATAACTT
>JALURI010000208.1 GCA_027016965.1 Geoglobus sp. | reverse complement strand
GTTTATCTGCCTCCCTATTCTCCTGACTTGAACCCTATTGAGCAGATCTGGAGAGGTATAAAGAGGGTGCTGTCTCCTCTTCTCATTAAAACATTGGAAGAGCTAAAGGAAGTAATTTCGGATAGCTTTTACCAGTTAACTCGGAAGAGGAGTTTTGTTGAGAAGTGGATTAGAAAGTTTTTGAGTTTTGGTTAAGTTGGTTATGTCGAACACTATAATTCAGTTTTATTATCCTTATTTTTGTTCAAATTTTCGATCAAAAGGAGAATGGCCTTGTTGAGGTTAAGATCAAACAACCCTGTTTCATATTTAAAGTTTCCTTGCCAGTAAATCAAAAAAAATGGATAAGTTTTATTAATTGCCTGTCAAGAAATATCAAGAAAGTTTGGGAGGGTGTCAAGTGATGTTGACAAAATCCAGAATGGTTGTGGTGATTGTATCTCTGATTGCACTGATCCAGGCTTCATCTGCGTCTACCTTTCAGTTTGATGCAGAGAGAACAGGAAATTTCACAGACATCGGTCCTTACAGGAGCGATCTTCTATGGAAAGCAAATCTGACGGCACTTGTAGATGGTTCACCTGTTGTGTGGGGCGGAAAGATCTATGTTTCCAACTGGTATGGCTGGGGAAGCTGGAATCCAGGGCTTTACAGCATTGATGCAGAAACAGGAGAGATTGTGTGGGTTAATGGGAACATCACAGGTGCATCAACACCTGCAGTTTACGGTGGAACGGTTTTCATTGGAAGTCTTGCCGGAAAGCTATATGCTGTCAACGCAACCACAGGACAGATTATCTGGGAAAAACAGCTTGAAATGAATCCTGAGTGGTGGGGAATAACTTCTTCACCTCTCGTTTACAATGGAACACTCTACATCACAACGTTCTCAGATGGAAAGCTGCATGCCCTTGATCTGAACGGAAATGAGCTCTGGAACATAACAACGGGAAAGAGAATAAGCCAGTATTCCTCTCCATCAGCCCACAGTGGGATGATATTCTTTGCTGGAAATTCATCCTCAAACATGCTGTATGCTGTTGACGAAGGTGGAAATGTGATCTGGACATTTCCAGCTGACAGCAAAATAATGAACACACCTACAGTCGGAAATGAGATGATATTTTTTGCAACCGAAAAAAGGCTGTACGGACTAAGTCTTGATGGAAACGAGACATGGAGTGTGCCTTTCAACGGAACAATTTCCTCGCCTGCATTAGCTTATGGTAGGGTTTACATTGGATCAGCAGACGGAAAGCTTTACTGTTTCAATGCCTCTACAGGGGAAAAATTATGGGAATTCAGTGCCAACGGAAGGATTTACAACTCTCCTGCAGTTGCTGATGGAGCTGTTTACTTTGCCACAAACGTGCCAAACGGTACTGTTTATGCTGTAGATGCCATGAATGGTTCTCTTCTCTGGACTCACTCCCTCAATCCTCCGGAAGGAGCATACTATAACATCATGTCCTCTCCGTTCATTTACAATGGGAATCTTTACATTGGAGCAGATGATGGAAATCTCTACGCCTTTGGCAAAAAACAGGCACTCTGGAAAGGCAGTGTGGAGCTGAGCAGAGAAAAGATTGAAATAACACTGAAAGATGGGGGTACTGCAGAAGTTGACGGATTCTCAGCCCTTGCAGCCCTCTGGAAAGCCGCTATGGCCGGAAACTTTACCGTTGAAATTGTTAACACTTCTTGGGGACTTTACGTTGATAGCATAGCAGGCATAAAACCTGAGGGATTGAGTGGCTGGATGTACTGGGTTAATTACCCTGATGAGCCATCCCCCTCAGTAGGAGCAGGGGATTACATACTTAAAGATGGTGACGAGCTTATTTTCTATTTCGGATATTACAACAGCACAACATGGGAGCCAAGCAGCCCAGAAGAATCACAATACATCATAAAAATTCACGTGAGGACAGCAGGAGAGGCAAGGATTGCAGAACTTAACATCAGCAATGGAAGCAGAGGTTCACATGCAACAGGTTACGTTGATGTTCAGGCAATGATTGATGGATGGTATGCTGTTGTTGTCAGCGGAACTAACGAGAACGGGGATAGCATTGCAGGAGTGTCGGTGGTAAGACTTGCAGCAGGTGAAGATGCAAGGATACCCGTGCTCATACCCGTCCCCCAGCAGACTCAGACAGGGAGCTACAGCCTGTATGCAGGAATTTACAGACTCGAAGACTACCCCGAAAGGGTAATTGACATATATGGAAGTGTCATCTGTGAGGTGAGGTGATGAAAAAGCCTGCTGCTTTTCTTCTGTTTTCCATTATCCTTTTCCTCCTTGCACCAGTCCCATCCCTTGGCATAGTTGTGGATGTCAGCGGTGGTTATGTGAATGAGCCTGTCACGGTTACCTTGGACAGAGATTCATACGTGATATTCAGGATGAACAACGGAACACCCGTTTTCACATACGGAAAGGAGGTCAGGTTTATACCTCACATTACCGGAAATCTGAACATTGAAGTAAGAACAGATGAGGGAATCGTGAAGAGGAGCATCCAGATAACAGAAAGGGAAACTGAAGAGACTGGTGGTGAAAGATTCAGCGTCTACTATTCAGGAACGGTGTACCTGCCTGAAGGTTCATTCACCGTAATAGCCTCCTCTGGCAAAACCTACACAGTTGAGTGGAGAACTGCAATGGGCGCTCTTAAAGCAGCATCTCAGCAGAGTGGTTTCAGCTTTACCGTAAAGGAAACAGACTGGGGACCATTTGTGTCATGCATAGCTAGCAAGTGCGAGAAAAGTGATGGGGAAATGTCAGGCTGGATGTACCAGGTGAACGGAAACACACCGATGGTTGGAGCTCATGAGTACATCGTGAATGAGGGCGATGAGGTTGTTTGGTACTTCTCAAGAAGCATGGATGAAACACCTGAAACATCTCCCATGATTTTGAGAGTGTACGTGAAGTTCGCTGAAAAGCAGATACCGGCAGGTGGAGCCATGGGAGCTGAAGACAATCAAACTGATCTAACAGGTGAGATCAGCAAACATATATTTGTTAAGAATGTGTCTGCAGAGATTGGAGAGGAGGTGGTTGTGTATTTCCCAGAGAACATTTCAGCTATGTTTTCACTGATTTCGCTAAAAGCCAGAGCAGAAAATGATACCCTGCAAATAGAGGTGGGAGAGGAAGATGAAATCGGAGCAATCTACGGAAAGATCCTGAGCACATTCAATCTTGAGGTTAGAGGTGCAGAATATTTTGAAATAGTCTTCAGAACCGATAAAAGTGTGAATAGAGATAGTGTTGTGCTGATGAAATTCACAGGTAAATGGGTGGAACTTCCAACAGAGTATTTGTGGGAGGACAGGGGTTACTACCACTTCTCTGCTGAAGTTTCGAGCTCCAGCACCTTTGCCATAGTTTCAAAGTGGAGTGATTTCCCGCTTAATGTCACAGATGAGCCGATAATCAAAGCCCTGCAGTGGCTGAAAACAATTCAGAATGATGATGGTGGATTTGCAAATCCGGGTGAGGAGAGCAGCATCTCCAAAACATCATGGGCAATAATGGCTCTCGCCGCATCAAAGCAAGATCCCCATAGATGGATCAGGAATGGTAACTCTCCGGTTGACTACCTCAGAAACAACCTGAACTCATCTCTCGGAAAGATGGGCACTGCAGACATTGCAAGAACGATTCTTGCTATAACTGCAGCAGATGAAAATCCAAGGAACTTCAGTGGAATTGATTTGGTTTCAATGCTGAAGGGTAAGGTCAAGGAGGATGGACAGATAGGGGACTTCATATACACAACGATATGGGGAATCATGGCATTAAAGGCATCTGGAGAGAATGTGACCAAATCTGCTGAATGGCTTAAGGCTCAGCAGAACGAGGATGGTGGATTTGCCTGGGCTGCTGGAGAGAAGAGCGATTACGATGATACTGCAGCAGCAATACAGGCTTTGATCTATGCAGGAGAGTCAAAGGACTCTGAGGTTATACAAAGAGCCTTGGATTATCTGAAAACTGGACAGAACGAAGATGGAGGGTTCAGGTATTTTGGCAATTCTTCATCAAACGCTGCCAGCGATGCATGGGCAATTCAGGCATTAGTTGCTGCAGGAGAAAATCCAAGGGAGTGGAAGAAAAACAACATAAGCGTCGTCGATCATCTGCTCAGTCTCCAGGCTGAGGAGGGGTACTTCAGGTACACATCTGTTCAGACATCCAATCCGGGATACATGACTGTCTCTGCAATAATGGCTCTGCTCGGAAAGCCAAATCCAGTAAAGCCAGAGTACATTTACGGAGAGGTGAATCTGACCGATTTAACCGAAAAGCCAGCTCCATCAAAGACACAACTGCCAACACCAACTCCAGAACTCACAAAGACGCCCAAAGCTGTGGTGACTGAGGAAGCAAGAACAGATGAGAAGCCTGAGACCAGAGCCCCTTCTGAAAAGCCGTCAGGAATTCCGGGATTTGAAATTCTTGGAGCGATGCTGGCACTTATACTTGCATTCCGGTGGAGGAGATGATGAAAAAGGAATTCTTTCTTATTTCAATTTTTCTGGTTTCTGCAATTGCACTGGGATGTGTAAATACCTTGAATGAACAGCATAAGTCTGGGAATCAATCAATACCCTCAGGTGAGGGCAAAACCACTTCCTACTCATCTCCTGAAAAATGGCATGAGAGGTTAAATGAAAGCCCAGCCAAACCCAATAGAGAAAGTGAGAACAGTACCCAGAAAATCAAAATTGTTGATGATTTTGGATATGAGGTTGTTTTCAATGAAACCCCAAAAAGAATAGTTTCTCTGGCTCCAAGCAACACCGAAATTCTCTTTGCGCTGGGACTTGGAAACAGAGTTGTTGGCGTTACAGATTATTGTAACTATCCAGAAGAGGCGATAAGGAAAACCAAGATTGGAGGATATTCCACCGTAAACATAGAGAGAGTTCTTGCCCTTAATCCGGATCTGGTTGTTGCTGCCTACGGAAACGGGAAGGAAACAATTGAGATTCTCAGAGAATACGGCATTAAGGTTGTGGCACTCAATCCGAAAAATCTCAGCGATGTTATGGATAACATAATGCTGCTTGGAAGAATAACCGGAAAGGAGGAGAATGCCACAAAGCTTGTCGAGATGATGGAGGTCAAGATAGAGGAGGCGAAAAGAAAAGCCTCAAACATCAGCTCAAAGCCCAAGATTGTCCATGTCCTCTGGCACGATCCAGTGTGGGTGAGCGGAAAAGATACATTCATTGATGAGCTGATAGAAATTGCTGGTGGTGAGAATGCCTTTGAAGACCTGGAAGGCTGGAAAATAGTCAGCATAGAGGATTTTCTTGCAAGAAATCCTGACATAATTGTGGTTAACAGCGGTACAGGGATGGGTGGTGAGGATGATATACTCTACAGGTGGGCAATCAGCGAGCTCAAAGATGTTAAGGCAGTCAAAGAGGGCAGGGTTTACATGATTGATTCAGACATAATTTCAAGGCCATCATACAGGCTTGTCTATGCACTTGAGGAGCTTTCAGAAATAATCCATGACTACAGCAAAAAATAGTGGAGATACTATTTTCCCTTGAACTCAGGCTCCCTCTTCTCCAGAAACGCTCTCAGACCCTCTTTTGCATCCTCGGTTGAGAAGAGAAGGCTTGCCAGAGCAACCTCATACCTCAATCCATCCTCAAGACCCATGGTTCTTGTGGCATTTAAGGCTCTCTTCACCATTTTTATGGCAAGAGGTGGCTTCTCTGCAATCTTTCTCGCAATTTCAAAGCACCTCTCCATCAGCCTTTCATGCTCCACAACCTCCTCAACGAGTCCTATTCTCAAAGCCTCCTGAGCATCTATTATCTCTCCCGTAAAGATGAGTTTCTTTGCCATTCCAAGACCAACAAGTCTTGGAAGCCTCTGAGTTGCTCCAACACCTGGCATTATGCCGAGATTGAGCTCAGGCTGTCCAAATCTCGCCTTTTCACTTGCTATCCTTATGTCACAAGCCATCACAAGCTCGCAACCTCCGCCCAGAGCGTATCCATTTATTCCAGCGATAACAGGAATTTCAAGGTTTTCTATTCTGTTGTTCAGCCATGTTCCATACTTTGAAAGCTTTATGTACTCAAATGGCGTCCTTCTGGATAGTTCGTTTATATCTGCCCCTGCTGCAAAAGCCTTTCCCTTTCCCGTTATTATCAGAACTCTCGCTCTCTCCTCAATTTCATCAATGGCATCGCTTATCTCCATCCTTGTTTTCGTGTCAAGGGCGTTGAGTTTGTCAGGACGGTTCAATGCGATCAGAGCAATATCCCTCTCAGGATATTCAAGCACAATTCTCTCCACAATTTCACCTCCTAATGTCCATTTTTCTCAAGACATGGCTGGCTTTTTCCTGCCCGAAGAACTCGTAAATTCCTCCTTTGCTTTCAGGTTTTATCTCTGGATCTCCAAGATAGCCTGCATCAACAAGCTGAACAAGCAGTTTTGGAGGTGCCCATCTTTCCTCGCCAGTTGCCTCATGCATGGCTTTCAATGCATTCAATCTTGTGTCAAGTCCAACCAGATCTCCAGTCTCAAGAGGGCCCATAGCATAACCATATCCAAGCATCATTCCAATGTCTATGTCCTGTGGTGTTGCAACACCTTCCTGAACCATCAGAATTGCCTCCCTCCCGAGAACCAGTCCAAGTCTGCTTGTCGCAAACCCAGGAGAGTCGTTTACAAGAATCGGAACCTTTTCGAGGTTGATGAATAGCTCCCTCATCGACTGGAGAAGTTCATCGTCTGTCAGCAATCCCCTGACAAGCTCAACCAGTTTTTGAATGTGGGCAGGATTGAAGAAGTGAATTCCCAGAAAGTTCTCTGGATTTCTAACAGCCCTCGACAGTTTTGTTATGCTTATTGTGGAGGTATTGGAACCAATTACCGCATCGCTTACAATGCTGTCAACTCTGTTCAAAACATCCAGTTTGAGGTTCAAGTCCTCAAATACAGCCTCAATTACAAGATCACAGTCTTTCAGCTCTTCAAAATTTCTGTGTGTTTTTATTCTGCTCAGAATTTCTTCCATCTCATCCTGACTGATTTTACCTCTCTCAACCAGATTTTTCAGTCCAAATCTTCCTTCTGCTATGCTCTTCAACCCAATCTCAAGTTTTCTCTCATCAACATCAATGGCAATCACCTCAAAGCCCTTCTGGGCAAAGAACTGGGCTATCTGGGTTCCCATGACTCCAAATCCAACAACACCGATCATTTCAATCTCCATCATCTCCCCCTCCATGATTATCTTTTCAAAGAGCCTTTCAAATAATGCTTAGCTATAATCAGCTTCTGAATCTCCTTCGTGCCCTCGTATATCTCCATCAGCTTTGCATCCCTGTAAAATCTCTCTGCAGGATAGTCTCCTATGTAACCGTAACCTCCATGCAGCTGCAGTGCCCAGTCCGCAACATAAACAGCAGTCTCCCCAGCATACCACTTTGCCATTGATGAGAGTTCTATTCTCCTCTCTCCAATGCTGCACTGCCATGCTGCATTGTAGGCGAGAAGTCTGGCAGCGTGTATCCTTGTTGCCATCTCAGCAATTTTAAACTGGGTATGCTGGAAATTAGCTATGGGCATTCCAAACTGTTTTCTTTCCTTAACATACTTCAAAGTGAGCTCAAATGCTCCCCTTGCAATTCCAACAGCCTGAGCTGCAACTCTCGGTCTCGTGTGGTTGAAGAACTCCATAAGATAGTAAAACCCCTTTCCGGGGTCTCCGAGAATATTCTCTTCAGGAACTCTGACATCCTTAAAATAGATCTCTGCTGTATCGCTTGCCCTCATTCCCAGCTTGTTTCTTATCTTTTTAGCCTTGAATCCCTTCATTTTGCTTTCAACTATTGCAAAGGTTATGCCATGGTGCCTCTTCTTCCCCTGATAGCTCCTCCCCGTCACAAGAACGAAGTCGCACACACTTCCGTTGGTGATCAGAGTTTTTGTTCCGTTTATGGCCCACTCATCCCCTTCCCTGACTATCTTCGTTTTGATTCCAGCTGCATCGCTTCCCGCTTCAGGCTCTGTATTTGCCATGGCACTGATTCCATGCCTTTCCGTGATCCATCTGAGGTATTTCTCCTTCTGCTCCTCATTGCCAAACAAAGTTATGAGCTCTGTTCCAAATGTTGAGCTCAGGCATGCGTTTGCCATGCCTGGATTTACGCTGTAAAATTCCTCGGTGACAAGAACCTCCTCAAAAAGGCTCAGACCCATTCCACCATACTCCTCAGGGATTTTTATTGTTGAAAACCCCAAATCTCTTGCCATTTTCACGACATCCCTTGGGTATTCTTCTCCCCCATCATACTTCTGAATAAGCTCCGGGGTGAATTCCCTTTCAGCAAATTCTCTTGCTGCTTTTTTTATTTCCTCCTGCTCCTTTGTGAGTTTGAAGTCCATAAAATTCACCTTTCAGAGCTTTTAATTTTAAGAGAATCTGTTTTGAAGGATTTAATTGTTGTGGAATTAAAAGATATGCTGATTACAGATCGCCAAGAATATGGCAAAAATAAGGGAGTTCAGGGCATAATTTCAAATCCGTGGACTTTGAGTGATTTCTATCATTTCTGTTACTCAGTGCAATTAAAGCACAGATATCAGCGAATACCATGTTCCCCACTCATGTGATTTTTAGGGATCTGAACTACATATATGATTCTTATTGAATGTTATCTGCCGGGCTATGGTGGATTGCAGGCAGAAAAATATGAATAAATTTCACATTGTAGGGGGTTGTTCAACTGCTCAGAATTTGTATTTTAAATCAAATCTGTCAAGATTCATTATCTTGTCCCACACTGCTATA
>JALURI010000207.1 GCA_027016965.1 Geoglobus sp. | reverse complement strand
AACATCATTCTGGCTCTCGGCGTCAAACTCGTATTCATTGGACTCGGAGTTCTTGGAGAGGCAACGATGTGGGAGGCGGTGTTTGCTGACGTTGGTGTGGCTCTGATAGCTGTATTCAATTCCATGAGAATACTGCACTGAGTCTGTTTTCAGCAACTGCTGAAAATCTGAAGAGTTATGATTTTTAAATAATTAATTTTTTATAATTTTATCGATGTGTTGCCTGGAGAGAAGACATAATTTAAAAATAACATAATCGAAAAAATATGGTAGTGGTGAAAAAATGCTGGTTGCCAGAAATCCGGCAGATCTTAAAGATATGCTTGTTTCAAAAATACTTGATAAAGGTATCCGGGTTAAATCGAGATTTGGAATTGAACTCAGACTGAGTCCAGAGCTTGTGATTGCAGAAGAAACAGAACACTCCTTTGAACCCGATACAAGCGGATGGAGATTTTGCGGTGAGAGCTATTATGACAGAATAGCCGGAGTGCTGGATGAGAGTGGAAAAAAGCTGAAAGAAGTCCCATATTCAAGAAGGGTATCTGTTCCGATCTGGAGACCAAAGGATCATCTGTGCAGCAATCCTCCAGCGATAACTGAGGTGAGTTTGCTCTACGCAGATGATTTACTTCATGCAACTGCCTTTTTGAGATCGATGGATGTCATCAATTACTTTGACGCAAATTTCTCGTTGGTGGCATACATCCTTGAAGAGGTATCTGAAAAATCCGGTCTTGAAGTGGGAAGCGTTGGAATGCTTGTTGGAATTCCCCATGTTTATGAGAGAGATGCTGAGAGGGCAAACAGAATAAAGTACAATGATGTGTATGGATTTCATAAACTTGGAACTCATGTGGTTGAGGATTATCTGTCTTCTGCCTGGCATTCTGCGCTTGAGTCGATATACTACCATGGAAGCACAAAAAGAACAGAATGGGGAGAGCTTTTCGAAGGACAGGAGGAGAGCAGATTTCTTCACAGACTTTTTATCGAGGTTAAAAATCCTGAAGAAAATCAGATTCACGACAAGGCTCCTTTCACAAAGAAATACGGAATAGACTATGCACATGATTATGTGATCCACGCAAAGTCCATTGACAGGGAGGTTAAAGAGAATATACTGAAAAAAGGTGAAACCTACACGTATGCAGAAAGGGCGAGATACTGTCAGAAAGATGATGTCACGGTGGACCAGCTCTACACAGTCATTGAAAAGCTGAGAAAAAACCCTGAAAGAAGAGACTGTTACGTTGGCATCTCAAGACCATGGGATTTAAATTCAGACGAGCCTCCATGCCTGAGAGGTTACCAGTTTGGAGTTGATGGTGAATTCTTTGGATTATTTTACATGAGGTCAAATGATGCATACGGAGCGATGCATGCCAACATGTTTGCCTTTAACATTCTGACAGAATATACAGCAGAGATGTGTGGTTTTGAAAGACATAAGTACTATCATTTTGCCCTTGACGCTCACATATACGGAGAGTTCATCGACTCAGTTAGAGAGATACTTGAACCAGAAACCCCCGGATACGTTGATAAAATAGGCAAAAGAGATCACTGAACCTTTTCCCATTTGTAAAGCTCCACGATTTCTGCCAGAGTTCTGCCTTTATCCTCAATTTCGCCCCTTATTCTCTCCTCATGCTTTTTTACCTCAAGTGCTCTCCTTGCTATCTCATACGCCCTCTCTTTCGGAATCACCATAACTCCGTTGTCATCTGCAACAATCCAGTCTCCGGGGTTGACCTCAATGCCTCCACACTCAATTCTGACGTTTATCTCTCCAAAACCCTTCGGCTCACCTGCATTTGGCACCTCCCTTCTTGCAAATATCGGATATCTGAGCTCTCTAATATCATCCACATCCCTCACAGCACCGTCTATTATCACCCCTTCAATTCCCTTGTTAATGCAGCTTCTGGTTGCAAGCTCACCCCAGACTGCGGCAGTATCTCCTGAGCACTTTACAACAATCACGTCTCCCTTTCCGGCAATATCTATTGCCTCAACTGTCTTTGCCCAGTCTCCGTCAAATGTGCTTACAGTAACAGCTTTTCCCACTATCTTTTCCCCTCTCACAATCGGATAAACATCCCTCATCGCTCTTGCCCTGTGCATCGCATCGCTGATGTTTGGAGTGGAAACTCTCATCAGAATCTCCCTTATCTCTTTTTCAAGATTCTTTTTCTTCAGTTCAACCTTTCTGCCTTCTTTCCACGCTCTGTCAATTGCCTTTCTGATTTTTTTTGCTGAATCGGTAACATTTCTTGACTTTGTGATGTTGCTTCCAACTATAACAATACTGGCGCCCATGGAGATGCAGTTAGCAGCCTTTTCAGCATCAAGCCCTCCAGCTCCGGCAACAGGAATATTTACAGTTTCAACTATTCTTGAGAGGATTTCGAGAGGATCTATTCCTTTCATCTGCTGATCAATTCCAACATGGGCGTTTATGTAATCCACTCCAAGCTCCTCAAGCTCCTTTGCTCTTTTCACAGGATCAGGCAAATTTATCAGATCTGCCATAATCCTGCTACCATACTTTTTCGCAGCCCTTATTGCCTCTGCAATGGTTGAGTCATCACTCAAACCCAGAATTATTATCACATCTGCACCACTTTTGGCTGCCATCTCAACCTCGACACTTCCTGTATCGATTGTTTTCATGTCTGCAAGAACAACATGATCTCTGAATCTCTTTTTTATTTCCCTGATGGCATCCATTCCCTCGCTTTTTATGAGTGGTGTTCCAACTTCAAGCCAGTCAGCTCCACCCTTCAAAGCTTCATCAGCAATTTCAACAGCTCTTTTCAATTCCAGAAGATCGAGAGCAACCTGAAGTACCGGTCTCTCCATGGGAAATGATCGAGCCCGCTATATTTATACTTCATCCTTTTCAGGTAATTTTTTATGTAGCTGTAGGGGCACCACATCATGAACCTTCAGTATCTCGGACCTGCAATCATAGATGATCCTGAGAAATTCGAGCTTCATGACTTTATCAGGAATGCTGTTGCTCTCGATGTTCAGAGGGTTTTCTATCACAACAGCAGATTGTTTATTGTTGATTACGAAACTCTCCATGGAATTTATGAGGACAGGTTTGTTGTCACAGAGGTGATAACCCGTTCAGCATTTACCGAGGTTGAGAGTTTCAGAAGGTGGCTTCTTTATCATGGACACAGCGACAGTTATGAATACACTGACTCTGTCAGCAATCTGAGAGGAGATACGGCAGTAATTCCAGTTGTGAAAACTTCCGATAGATTTGTGAGAAAAATTGATGAACGGATTGAGAAAGGAAAATTCAGGATCAGTAAAGAATTGCAGGGAGTATGATTGATCCCATGCAATGAATTCTCCTCACCCTGAGATACAGAGTCATCATCCCAATTATTCCTGCCACACCAAAAACTCCAATCCCATCAAATCCGCCTGTTATTAATATTGAAGCTATAAGAAAGACAAGAACCGCCTTTGAAATGCTAGCAGGATTCAGTCTCTGAAATATTCTGGAAACCGGAAATGAAAACAGAAGTGTAAAAGCGAGGGCGGCAAATGCTGATGCAACACCCGTAATGGGGAGATAAAGAAACCTTTCAGGGGATGCAAAAACTGAAAAAGCCTGTGCAACACCACTCCTGATTTTTCCTGCTGAAATGAGAATCGCAAAGTTCAGCATGGTGTTTGCAGTATTTGCAGAGCTGACAGATGAAATGTATCTCTTCTCATCATCACCCTTTCCAACCGAAAGGGCTGTTGCCACTCCTGAGCTTATCCCCGGGAAAAGTGAGACAAAAAGCCCGGATCCAACACCCTTTAAAACACTGTTGATTTCAGGAACATCCATCTCTTTGCTCTGATCAGGTATTCTCTCTGATGTCATTCCTGCTATCAGTGTTGGAAATCCGAACAGACCTGAGAGGAGAGGGAACAGGATTGACACCTCCGAGCCTGAAAACCATCTCATGGATATCAATCCAAGCACTCCAGATAGGATAAATACTGTCGCACCGTAACCTCTTTTTCTCCACTTTGACATACTGCCTCCAATTGGATCATCTTCAAGGAGAATCAGGTAAATGGCGACTCCAGAAAGAACAAGGGGTACAAGGGGATCAAGTTCTTTTATGATACTCCCTGAAAGCAGAATTATGTAAAAAACTGGCAGTGAAAATATGGCTGAGAGGAAACTGGATACTGCCGAAACTGATATTGCTTTCATACCCTGCCCGTCGAGAACAAGCCTGTGAGCGGGAAATACTGCAATTGCTGTATCTTCGTCAGGAACTCCTATGAATACAGCAGGAATTATATTCACAACAGAATAGACAACTGAGGATATGAAAATGATCAGCGCGATTTCATGGCTTTCGAAATACGGTAAAAATATGACTGATGCGCTGAGCATTAAAGAGGCAAATGTGTTGGGATGCACCCCGGGGATCAATCCTGCAATTATCCCAATCAGGAATCCATACAGTTCCGGAACCATCCTCTTTTCATGAGTTTTTCAATTCTCTCCTCTTTTTCTCCACTTATCTCAGCCATCTCTGAGTAACTTGAAATTCCATGTCTCTCTGACAGCATCTGGAAATAGTCAAATGCCACATCATCTTCATCCAGATCCCACATTCCGGAAAAAATGGGGTGAAAATCGTTCATAAACCTCCACAGTTCCTCAATCTCTGCGGATTTAATATCGTCTATATCTCTCCCAAGAAGATTGTCAGAGATTATCGTTCTTACAGATCTAATTAGATATCTGTGGCTGTATCTTCTTCCTTTAGGAGAATATCTTGCAATTATCTCATTTATGTTTTCCTGGGTGTAATTGAAGATTTTTGATTTTTTGGGAATGGATCTTGATATCTCTCTTAGAATGGTGTATGTTTTTCTGTCTATGGGGGCTTTTCTCACACTCCTTCCCTTTCTCAGGTACACATAGAATATACCGCCTTTTTTAGTTCTCTTTTCAACGATATCATTTGGAGTCAGATTTGAGACTTCCTCAATATCTGCCATGGATGAAAGAATCAGTCTTATCAATCCGTGTTCACTGGTATTTTTTGATGATGCAACATTTATGTACTGAAGGTCCTCCTCTGTTTCCACCAAAGTTGCCTTCATGCTCAGGAAAAAGAAATTAAATCGGAAATAAAAAGTTTTAGTGTGAAGCATCCTGCACTCCTTCAGTTCAGAGGAAACGTCTCCAAGGTGATGAATCACATAAATAAACTAGAAAACGTGGAGATTGAAAAAAACAGATATGGTGTAGATGTTTACTTTGAAGATGTCAACACTGCAAGACGGTTTCTGTCAAAAATCAGAAAAATCGTAAGGGCCGATATCAAGTCCAGTACCAGATATGCGGGTCTGAGGAAGGGGAAAGTTAGGTGGTTTTTCACTTACTCGGTGAGGATAAAGGATGAAGGCTGAAGAGTTTTTTGAGTTAAGAAGAAGCTTGAAAAGTTTCAGAGATCTGTCCAATCCAGAATATGAGAGAGGGACACTTTTCAGTATTCTTCTTCAAAAGAGAATTGACAATGTGAAAAAGAGATATCATAATTATGCATCCAGGCTTTCTGAGATAGCCCATGATTGGGAACGGTACAGAAAGATACCTGAATGGGTGAGGCTTCCACCCGTTATGAGGATCAAGCTTTTAATGAGAGCCCTTGGATACTCAACAAAGGAGATCGCAAAAGCATTTTCAGATCCCGATTCATCTGAGATGGGGGACATGATATGGTCTGCCATTTATTCGGACTTCATATATTCGCCCATAGCTGTCAGAAATCAGTTTGCAAGAGGTAGAGTTGGAGAATTGATGATCAAAAATTATCTTGAAAGTAGAAGCCTGGAATTCAAGGATGAGCATCAGTTGAGACCTGCCAAGAAAACTCCGGATTTTTTCATTGAGAGTGACATTGAAATCAATGGGAGAAAGCTGAAATGGATTGAAAGCAAGGCACTTTTTGGTGATATAAAACTCCACAGGGTCTATTCAAAGAAGCAGTATGATCAGTATCTCGAAATGTACGGAGATGGGATGATTGTTTATTGGATGGGGTTTATTGATGAACTCTCGTCTCATGCTATGATAACCGACCACAACTTTTTTGATGATTCTTCAAAAATTTTCCTGCTTAAAATGAGAATCTATCTGGCAGATTCGAAAGCGGAGGAAATTGCTGAAAAGCTGGGCACCACAGTGTACCAGTGGAAAATTGATGATGACATGCACTCTAAAAAGTATCTGGAAGGTGTTTTGAAGCTCTTTGATTCAGTTAATGGAAATGTCGTGATAGCCGACTGGGATCAAAATCTGAGGAAAATTCTGTTTAAAATGGGTTTCAGTGTTGTGGTGGATAAATAGGAGAATTGAAGCCACCACATAATGGAAAAATTTATTAATTAGTCTCTCATGATGAGGGAGTGATGTCTCTAAAAGATGTATTCCGCTCTCTTGAAAAGGGGCAGGATTGTCTTGTGGTTTACCCTGATAATGATGTTTTTCTCTCAATCTCGAAGCTCATTGCAGATGAATTTGGTAGGGAGAGGATTGGATGGTTTGTTTTCAATGAAATTGGAAAGAAAAGACTTGAGAAATATTTTAAAACTTTTGGTGGAATTGCCCCTGAAAAACCGGGAAAGGTTTTCATGAACTACGATGAGATTGACAGAACGGCAATTCTTGGTTTTGGTTACCACTTTCATGTTTTTACAGGATATAGTTCAGATGAATCGCTTATAAGGCTGGTCTTGGATGATGAGCTGACATTCATAAACTTCCTGTATTCCGGTGTTCTTGAAGATGGAAAACTTATAGCTTTAAGAGACCTCTTTGATTATATAGTTGACATCCAGGAGAAGGAAGCCCCTCTGGGCAGGGAGTTTTTTTACAGGGTAAAAGCATATGTTTATCCCCACACGGAAGAGTCGGGGTCGATTAAAATAGACAGTCAGTACAATCTGATTGAGTGAACGAAACTCTTTTCAATGTCAATCAGGCTTTTGTATTTATGCTCTCTGAGTACATCAAACCCTCCCTGCCAGGAGAAAAGATTCTTGTTATCTATCCGAAAAACGAAGTGCTCTTTGCAGTCTCTAAGCTGATCACCAGATTGCATGGGATTGATAAAATCGGCTGGTATACATTCAACGATGTGGCAAAGAGAAGACTTGAGTCAGTTTTTGAAATGTTTGAGGAGTATGCACCATCCTATCCTGACAGAGTATATGGGAGCTATGATGAGATAGACTCTGAAATCCTTATTGCTTTCGGATATCATCTGTGCATATACGGTGGATGCAGTGATGATATGCTTGTGAGGCTTGTTTTGAGAAAGGATACAACCCTCTATTTCCTTCTCCTCAGTGGTAGTATTGACAGAATGAGGGAGAGAAGCATTAAAGATCTTTTTGACAAGGTTGTTGAGATAGATGAGAAAGAATACTCCTTTGAAAAAACATTTCTGTATAAGATATACGAGTATGTTTATCCTTTCAGAGAGTATGCAGGGACATTCAGAGTTACCAGTGAATACGAACTGATAGAATGATTTATCGAATAGGTTAAGTATATCCTTTTACAGGTTTGTTTTATGAAGCCATCTGAATTTGCAAATATCGTCCAGAGGTACGTCCGACCTCAGACCTTCCCACTGGGATTTAAACTGGTAAAAAACCCTGTTGAGGTTCCTGAGAAGGCTAAAAGATTCGATGACATAACAATCTGCCAGGGATACAATCTTGCCAGATATTACAGGTGGACAGTTTTTCTTGATGGAAACACGGTCTGTCCTATTGGTTTGATTTCATATGGGCTGGCAGAGTCCGATGAGCTTTACTCAAGTGGTGAACTTGCGGTTGCCGGAGGATACGCTGAGAATCCAGAAATCGGAAAAAAATTTGAGGAATCAATCATGAGTCTTGATTATGGCAAGTATACAGGAGTTCTTGTTTTTCCGCTTGAAAGAGATGAAGCTGAGCCTGATTTTGCAGTGATACATGGGATGCCAGCTCAGATTCTGAGATTCGTTCATGCAGTTCTTCATGATACTGGAGGTGTACTGGAAACCAGAATTCTTGGAAGAGCTTCGTGCAGTGAATACCTCGAAGCATTTATGGAGAAAAAGCCAAGATTTGTTTTGACATGCTATGGAGAGAGAGTTTTTGGGTTAACTCAGGATTATGAGGTATCATTTGCATTTCCATGGGAAATGGCAGAAAGTATAGCCAGCAATCTTGAAAAAACCCACAGGAAAGGGATAAGATATCCTGTCCCTCTTAGCGGTCTCAGATCTCCCCCAGTCTTGCCTAAGAAGTATGCTGAATCTCTCAAAAACATCAGAAAATCAGACCATGGTTAAAAAGTACTGGTGAATTCTCACATCTCCTGTCAGCTCAGGATGAAATGAAAGTCCAAGAATATTTTTTTCTCTCACTGCAACAATTTTTCCTTCGAACTCTGCAAGCACCCTCACACCATTGCCAACTTCCTCAATAACCGGAGCTCGTATAAAGATGGCGTTGTAATCACCAATTCCTCCAATTTTCAGCGTTGCCTCAAAACTTTCTCTCTGTCTCCCGAAAGCGTTTCTTTTTATTCTGACATCAAGCAATTCAAGCAATCTTGTCTCAGTCTTTTTAACCTGATCATCCCCATGCTTCGAAATGACAATGAGTCCTGCACAGGTTCCCATAATAGGGCATCCCGAGTTTGCGATCTCTATTATCTCCTCTGCAATCCCATCTTTCCATATTAGCTTTGATATGGTCGTGCTCTCCCCTCCTGGAATTATCACTGCATCACTTCCTGACACAATTCCCGGTTTTCTAACGGTTAGAACTTCTCCATCGATTCCAAGATTGGAGAGAGCTTTTTCTGTGATTGAGACATGCTCCTCAACATCACCCTGAACTCCCACTACTGCAACCCTCATATACCCCTTTCCTGCAGGTGAACTTCAAGATCGGATACATCAAGTCCCTTCATTGGCTCTCCAAGATCTTTACTCACCTCAGCCACAACTTCTGGTTTGTCGTAATGCTCAACTGCTTCGACAATAGCCCTTGCATATACCTCCGGATTTGAGGATTTGAATATGCCTGAGCCGACAAAAACACCGTCTGCTCCAAGCTGCATCATGAATGCCGCATCTGCCGGAGTTGCAACTCCTCCAGCAGCAAAGTTAACGACAGGGAGTCTTCCAATTTCCTTCACCTCTTTAAGGACTTCGAAGAGTCCATCAATAATCTGATTCAGGGTGTACTCTTCAAAAACAACCTCATCACCACTGAACTCGGTTTTGTACTCAAACTCTTCACTGATTCCAGAGGGAAGCCTGAGATAGGCTTTGCTGTAAACTTCAGCAATTCTGAAAATTGAGTCATCATCCATTTTCTGCAAATTCATGATCGCATAATTTATTATCCTCATATGTCTTACAGCCTCTACCACATTTCCCGTTCCAGCCTCGCCCTTGGTTCTGATCATGGCAGCGCCTTCCCAGATTCTCCTTACAGCCTCCCCTAAGCTTCTTGCTCCGCAAACAAATGGAATTGTGAACTTTCGTTTGTCTATATGGTAAAAGGGATCAGCAGGTGTCAGGACTTCACTCTCATCTATCATGTCAACTCCAATTGCTTCAAGAGCTCTTGCTTCGGCATAATGTCCTATTCTAACCTTTGCCATCACGGGAATTGTGACAGCATCCATTATTTCCTGGATCTTCTTTGGATCAGCCATCCTTGCCACACCACCACCTGCCCTTATGTCTGCAGGGACTTTATGCAGAGCCATGACTGCAACGGCTCCAGCTTCTTCAGCAATCAATGCCTGCTCTGCTGTGGTAACATCCATTATAACTCCTCCCTTTTGCATCTTTGCAAATCCTCTTTTGACGAGCTCTGTTCCAAATCTGAGCTTTTCGATATCCATATCCATCACCTGTTCATAGGCAATAAATACCAAGTGTTTTTTTACCTTACGCATGGAAGTATTATGATCGGCAGAGAAAGCAGAGGATTCTGCTGAATTCAGAAATTTTAATTAACCTCAATGAGATATTCTGAGAGGTGATTCAATGAAGCTCGGTTTTGTTGGTGCAGGAAGAGTTGGTGCAACATCAGCATTCACATGTCTGCTCAATCTGGATACTGATGAGGTGGCGCTTGTTGATATAGCCGAAAATCTTGCGGCTGGAGAGGCAATGGATCTGACTCATGCATGTGCAGGTATGGAAAGATATCCGAAAATTGTGGGAGGGAATAGGTTTTCCTTACTTGAGGGTAGTGATGTCATTGTGGTGACGGCAGGTCTTGCGAGAAAACCCGGAATGACAAGACTTGATCTGGCAACAAAAAATGCCGGCATAATAAAGGATATAGCCGGGAAAATAATGAAATACAGCCCGGATAGCAAGATCATTGTTGTAACAAATCCTATGGACCTCATGACTTACCTGATGTGGAGAGAGACTGGAAAGCCGAGAAATGAGGTTTTTGGAATGGGGAACATGCTTGACTCTGCAAGACTTAAGGCAACACTTCATGCTCAGGGAGCCAGAAACATAAGAAAAGCCTGGATCATAGGAGAGCATGGAGACAGTATGTTCATTCTCTGGAGCAGAGCTGATTTTGATGGGATAGTTGACAGAAGCAAAACACTTCAGGAGGTCAGATTTGTAGCAGCTGAGGTAATCAAGAGAAAGGGAGCAACAATATACGGACCTGCAGTTGCTGTTTACAGAATGGTGAATGCTGTTGTTAACGACACAAAGGAGGAGATACCAACAAGTGTAATACTCCAAGGTGAATACGGGATAGAGGATGTTGCTGTTGGAGTTCCTGCCATAATTGGGGCAGCAGGTGTTGAAAGAGTTGTAGAATACGATCTGGATGAGGAAGAACTCAGTTCTCTCAGAAATTCAGCAGAGATTTTAAAAAAGAGATATGCAGAGCTTAATCTCTAATTTTTCCGCTTTTGGCGAAAGTTAAATATTCTGACCTGATTCAGACTGAATGGGCCGGGGTGGCAGAGAGGCACTGCGGTGGACTCGAGATCCACTGCCCGATGAGGGCTCCTGGGTTCAAGTCCCAGCCCCGGCGTTAAATGATAATTCCATGGTCTTTTTTACGGAATCCTGTCTGACTGAGACAAAAAATCCTATGAAATAAATGTCTGAACGACTATTCCTCCCTTATTATTCTGAATCTGACAGTATTCTCCGGATCAGGACACTGAAGGATCTCTACCTGATTTATCCAGTCATCCGGAGGAGTTTTTCTGCAGGCTCCCAGAAGGTGTGAGGAGCTGATAAAGGAATAGTTAGGGCATCGAAAATGACAGCGATAAACGTACCTCCTGAGGGAGGAATAGAATATGTTCAGGAATTTGGTGAAGTGCACATATATGTGAGACCATGAAGTTGAGCGAAGCTAAGATTACCACTGTGTATCCATAACGCTGGGAAGAATGAGCTGGTTATGCACTCTTATATCGAAATTAGGGTGTTCTTTTAACCCTTTACTCAATTCCTATTTATCTATCTCATCATCTAAAGGGATGAAACAACATCGATCTAAACAGTAAACAAACCCACTAAAAACAGTAAAGCTGGTCAATATAAGTGAGAGAAAGAAATTTTTTTATTGGTATGGAGAGCAGGAACAATTTAAAAAGGCGTAAGCATTGGCAATGGGGCACTGTCAAAGTGGGCTTTGAAGAAAAAGGAATTAGATAATATTACATACTTCCTGATCACATACCAAATCCCAATTAGAGGATATGGAAATTTCAGCTTTAATAAGTGTCTAAGTTTAGAGGTGTTGACTTACTGGTTGCTTTGGAAGTTTTGGTTTCAATTTAACGTTAGGAGGAAATGTCCATGAAGTACCGAAAACATAGGGATTTGAAAATTTCTGAGATGGGCCTTGGAACTTATTCTTTAAGCGGAGTTTATGGGACAAAAGACCTCAAAGAATTTAAACTGATGATTTACCGTGCTTATGAGCTTGGAATCAACTTCTTTGACACTGCGGAAGCCTATGGAAATGCTGAACAGATTTTAGGAGAAACTGTGAAGCCTTTCCGTGAAGAGGTTTATATTGCCACGAAGGTCGGGGTTAGGAGAAGTATAAGCCCAGATCTCTCTAAGGACTATATCAAAAAAGCCTGTGAGGAAAGCCTCAAGAGACTGCAGACCGATTACATTGACCTATACCAGGTTCACTTCCATGACCCGACCACACCGGTGGAAGAAACAATTGAAGCACTTGAGGAACTTGTTGAAAAGGGGAACATTCGATATTATGGAGTTGGACATATGCCTTTGGAGATTACGGAGGAATATTGCAGGCTTGGAAACCCCTTCTCAGTCCTTGCAGAATTCAGTGCGGTTGCGAGAGAATCCTATGAAAAGCTTCTGCCACTCTACAGGAAATACAATCTGGGGATTGTCGCTTTCAGCACCACCGGAAGAGGGTTACTCACAGGGAGGTTTAAAGAAGATCTAAAATTTGAACCGGGAGATATACGCTACTTAGATCCCCTTTTCCAGAGGGAGCGTTTTCAGCACGGTTTGGGAATAGCTAAAAAGTTTGCCGGGCTGGGAGAGAAATATAACAAAACACCTGTGCAGATTGCAATTGCATGGGTTCTTGCCCATGAAGGAATAATATGTGCTTTAACCGGACCTTCAACGGTAAAACATCTGGAGGAAAACGTTGAATCGAGTGGATGGAAAATTCTCAAAGAAGACTTGAAGGAGCTGGATAAGTTCTTTAAGAGAGAAGATGAGTGGCTAAGGGAAAAACAGAGGGAATCTATAAAGCAGATACTAATCAAACCACTCCAAGAACCTCAAAGAGCTTTTGTTGATCTGATATATGCTATCGAAACTGCAGTTTCTCTTGGGATTACCAAGGAGAAAGAAATACTGCCAATTTTCTATGAACTGTACGGTTTGAGGAAAGAGCTGGATAAAAAAGGAATTGGTAAAAAACTGAAAGACGTCCAACTCCATCTGCGTAAGGTAATCCCACTGAATGCTATTTGACATCTTTCCATATTTTTCTTATGATTTAAGTTCCAGCGCATTCTTGATTTTATCTCTGAACTTCTCCGTTTCTGTGGGAAGAGAATTTATTGGAATCCATTCACCAGCATCCAGTTCCTCCCTCCAAAACCCATAATATGGTTCTTTAAGCTCCCTCCTGATGAAAGAGTAGTAAAGATTCTCTCTGGTTATTTCTCTAAAACCCATCCTTCTAAAGAACTCTGTCTGTGACAGGAACTCTCCCGTATCAAATGCATGAGTTACTAAGAATTCGTATTTTCCTTTCGCCTTTTCAATGAGTTTTTCGATCATTTTTCTTGCGATTCCACTCCTCTGGGCTTCTAAAAGCAGGTTGTAGATGCAGTTAACAACTAAAACGTTTTTTCCGTTTCAGATTTACTGAGCCTGCTTTTTCATGACAGGTTAATAACTGAGCAGCGGGCTTTCCATTAAAATACGCAACAAAGCCCACATCCCCATAACACAACCTATTAAAATCAACATTATGCTTTTTGAGTTCCACAAGATCAATTGTCTCAATAAAATAGTCTCGCAAGGAACTGAACCTGAAGAAAATGTGCCGAGGGCGGGATTTGAACCCGCGACCTACGGATTATGAGTCCGTCGCCCCGCCAGCTAGGCTACCTCGGCATCAGCTAAAGCCTTTGAATCAGGTAGATTATTAAAATTTTTGGAGGTTAAATCATGCTTACAAAGTTTTCAAGAACTCTGAGCCCATTTTTACCACTTTTTTCTGGATGAAACTGAACACCCATTATGTTATCCCTTGCAACAGCTGATGGAAATTCAATGCCGTACTCTGTAACTCCAATCACATTACTTTCAGCTGTTTTGAAATAGTAGGAATGGACAAAATAGAAGTATCCTTCCTTTATCTCTTCAAAAAGTGGATGTTCAGTTGCAATTACAAGATTCCATCCCATGTGAGGTATTTTTCCCACTCTGTCTGGAAATCTGATCACTCTTCCCCTGATAATCCCAAGTCCTTTATGCAGGCCACCTTCCTCACTTTCGTCTGCAAAAAGCTGCATTCCAAGACATATCCCAAGAACAGGGACATCAGCTTTTATCAGATACTCAGATATTGGTCCCATATTTCTTATCGCTGTTTCAAAGGCACCCACACCCGGAAGAATTATGGCATCTGCAGATTCAATGATAACTCTTTCAGATGTTACCACAGCTTTTCCGCCTGCCTTTTCCACTGCCTTTAATATGCTCTTGAGATTTCCTGCTCCGTAATCAACTATGGCAATCATTTTACCCTGCCTTTATCACTGCAATTTTAAATCTTATGGGTATTTGATTTCAGATATGGCAAAAACCAGAAAAGGATAAATACATCCCCTGATTATTTTTGCTGAATGATGGTACTTGACGATGAATCTTCGCAGCATGTAGATGAGGTATGCTGCTGTATATTTGAAAGATTTCCAATCGAGTATCTTATGGAGCTTGTTCGAAACAATTCCGACGATGTTTATCTTTTGATGCACAGAGAAGACAGGAATTTTATAGACATCTATATTGGCAAAAATAACAAGGATTTTGGAGAGTTCATAGCAATTCTTGTGCCAAAACGATTTGCTGTTTTTGAGCCCGATAAGAACTATTTTGAACTAACTCTGAAAGCCAACGTTGCGATGGCATTGAGAGGCGTCAGGGACTTTCATCTGTAGTCAGTTTGATATGCCGTAATCAGTCCTGATGCTCCTCCCAAGACAATTGAAAGAAATATGCTCAGGTTGAAGAGAGTGCCGGTCTGGGCTACCTTGTCGTATATCCCCACGCTGAGAGTATATGCCACAAATGCAAACCATATCATAACGCCTGCAACCGCTCCGTAAAGCACCTTCATTTTTATGGATTTGCCAAAAAATGATAGTCCGGCTCCAGCCAAAACTATTCCAATCCAGTGGAAGCCTGAGATGGCAAAACCAATCAAAAACAAAATTATGCCTAAATTCAATATCCCACCTCCGTTGTGATGTACCTGCAGTCTCTCCACATCTCAAGCTGATCAGCATAGTGGTCTGAGAAGTAATTGCCCGAGTTTCCACCAGGGATAACTCCGAGCATTTTTGCAGATGACTCTGTGAATGTGGTTATCATTCTCCAGCTGCTTCCTGCCTGGAAAGGTCTGTAATCATACCTGAAGTTGTAAACAGTGTAGTCTGACCCGTTCATCTCAAATATGGGGTAGTTCATGAAAAGTATCTTTGGTGAGAATGGGTGAGTTGCTATGAAAACATTGAGATCTCCGTACCTCTCATAACCATTGCTCTCTATCATCTCTACAGTCCTCTCCATCGCTCTTGCAATTATGTCCCATTTTGTCTCTTTTTCAGGAGTTCTCATGTCATCAAACCATCTGCTGTTTTCAGGCAGATTTTGAAGTACCCAGAGTTTTGGATAGTTATCCTTTTCCAGTCCTGCAAAGTTAAATTCATCGTAAAATGTTTCGTTCATGTACTCTTTCAGAAATATCGAAAAAATCAGTGCTGCTTTAGAGTCAGAGGTCATTCTGTAGTCCCATTTGATAAGTTCACTGACATAGGGCTTTGTTTTATCAGAGAATGGTATTCTATTGAGATTGCTTTTTATACTCCCCACAATGAATTCTGCAGGCTTTGAGTAAACATCTTTCTGCATCTCAATCATGTCATCAACATCAAGTTTCCCTTTCTCTGCAATTTTCTCCTCAATCATCTCGTATATCCTCATACCTCTGTATGGATCGGCAAAGTATCCGCTGTCTCCGATGTAGTATTCAAATTCAAAAATCGGTCTCTGATTGGCTGTCGCAACATAATCAGGATTAATGAGATGGGGTATCTGTTCAAATGGAATAAAACCTTCCCATGATGATACATCATAAGGCTTGAATCCCTTCCATTCCCCATCTCCATTTGATCCATTGAATATCACATTCCCCGAAACAGGTTCTCCATCTTTTTCCCTTATCGGATACTTTCCAGCAGGATAATATGCTGTATTTCCGGATCTGTCTATAATAACAAAATTCTGAGCGGGAACGTTGAACCACCTCAAAGCATCAATTGCCTCACTGACATTTTTGGCTTTGTTGAGTCCGAAAATTGCTTTCAGTTCATTTGTGGCAGTAAAACCTGTCCAAGCTACAGCAACCCTCATTCCAAATTTATCTATGAGAGGTCCATGAATAGTTTTTTCGACAGTAACTTCCTGTTCCTTGATTTCACCATCTTTTAAAACCTTCAGAGTTTTCTTTTCTTTTTCTACTTGAAGCCATTTCCCTTTGTAGAGATACCTGTCTCCATCGAATCTGTATGTGTAGAAGTCAATCACATCTGCCCCCACATTGGTTACTCCCCATGAAACAAATTTGTTCTGCCCGATGATTATCACAGGAACTCCCGGAAAAGTTACGCCCCACACCTCAAAATCTCCTGACTTTAGATGCATTCTGTACCATACAGGGGGAACCGTCAGGGAAAGATGGGGATCATTTGCAAGTAACGGATAGCCCGAGACCGTGTATTTTCCGGATATCATCCAGTTGTTGGAGCCAAATGACCTATCGCCTTCAAACCGCTTCAACCAGTCAAGAAGGCTTTTATTGATATTTGGGATCTCCGGATAAATTATTTGATAGGTGTGATTTAGATATTCCGGATAAAGCTCTCGAGACTCAGGAAGTTTTTTCAGTATATATGCTCTCTCCAAATCCCAGAAATCTCCTGTGAGCTGCCAGGCAATTAGTTTGTTTATCAGAAATGTGTCAACAGGTGTCCACTTTTCAGGTGTGTAATCCAGAAGCTTGAACTCTGGCTGGGGATCTCCGATCTCGATGTACTCATTAACTCCTTCAGAGTAGGCAATCAAATAATCTGCAAACTCGGTATTTTTGAAGTATTCCCATGACGCCTCTGCTGCTTTCACAAAATCCATCCTGACATAGAATTCATCTGTCTCATTAAGAGATGCTCCAAATACCTCTGAGAGCTGACCCCTCATCAGTCTTCTCTGCAAATCCATCTGAAACAATCTGTCTTTAGCCTGGACGTACCCTGCAGCATAAAACAGGCTTTTCAAGTTATCTGCCTCTATTTTCGGAGTTCCATACTCGTCATACTCTATAACAGCTCTGCCATAAGGGGTATTGAGTTCAATGAAGCTCTGCTCCGAATACTTCCAGAACTTCCCGAAAGGTGCAAAAAGATCAAGATACAGAACCAAGGGAGACACGATGATCATTAGAAGAGCAATGGAAAGAAGGGAGAAAAATTCGCCCCTTTTAAGCTGTCTGAGCTTCATGGATAAAAATGGTTGAGAGGCATTGAAATAACTTTCGATTAAGATAAAATCTCTCAAAACACGGCGAATAATCGTTGTCTGCTTAGAACTCTAAAAAATTTTGGAAGATAAGTGGTTACACAGGTTGCAACACCTAACACCCATGAAACTACTTCCGGAAAATTAGATGAATAGAGAATATAAAACGAAGATTTTTTAATTCTGGTTAACCAGTTCAGTCACATGGTTAACAAAAATCAGAAGCTTATCAAAACGACGCTTGCTGTGGTAATGGCTGTCATAATTGCCATCTCCGCACAGCTTAACTTCAAGATAGGGCCAGTTCCATACACTATGCAGAATTTTGGAGTAATACTTGCAGGATTTATTCTCGGACCATACTACGGGATGCTCAGCGTTGCGATATACCTTGGAATGGTAGCCATGTCACTTCCATTTGCTGCTGGAGGTGGAGGGATAGGTATTCTTATGGGATACACTTCTGGATACCTCTTTGGATTCCTGATCACTGCATTCCTTGCAGGGTATTTCAGAAAAAAACTTGAAAAAAGTGTAATCGCATTATGGCTGTCAACCTTCATCGCATCCATGCCAACATACCTCCTGGGATTTGCTGTTTTTTACAGGTTTGCAGTTGGAAATGCAAAGCTATCAGCATTTGCGGAGAATGTCATAGAGATGTTCGGGATTCCTGCTCTGTCTTTTCCATTCATGATCTTTACAGCAACAGTTCTGATTTACATCCCGCAGGACATGCTGATTGATCACCTACTTGCAGTTGGTGTTTACAGGCACGTCAGAGAACTGATGGTTCAGAAGGGGGTTGAAATTTGATAGAATATTCAATTGAGTATTATCGGTATCCAAATGGGGAAACAGGACTTTCCAGGATAAAGGGGAGGATCAGCGAAAGCTGTTTCATTGCAGGAAAGACTGGAAGCGGGAAAAGTACATTGCTGAAAACCTTTAACGGTTTGATTCCTGAGTATTATGGGGGGATATTTTCCGGGACTGTGAGAGTGTTCGGGGAGAGACCATCACCTGAAACAGCCTACATGGTTCATCAGAACCCTTACGAGCAGATAACATGCCCGAAGGTGATTGATGAGCTGATTTTCCCGTCCGTTCAGTCAGGTAGAAATAAGAGAGATGCGGAAAAAGATGCTTTATCAATTGCTGAGGAATTTAATGTTGCCAACCTCCTTGACAAACCTACATATCAGCTTTCTCTTGGAGAACTTCAAATTGTGGAAATTATTGCCGGAATTCTTTCCGGTAGGAAGATTATTCTGCTTGATGAGCCTTTTGCTCATCTGAGCAGAATAAATGCTGAAAGGCTGATAGACATTCTCATGGATCTTTTCTGTATCGTCTCAGACCACCGAATTGAGTTCATGGATCACTTTTCTGAAATTATTGATTTCGGAGTCGAACATTCAGAAGTTAAGGAAGAAAAAGCTGACATAGGGGAGATCATTTTTCAGGGGGAGATATTCCTCAGGGAGAATGAAATAGTTGCAGTAACGGGAGATAATGGAGCCGGAAAAACAAAGATGCTAAGGAGAATAGCTGTGGAGATGAAAAAGCAGAAAATTGATTTTGGAATTGCTCTCCAGAATCCAAATTATTCCCTGACAGAAAGAACAGTTCTTGAGGAAGTTGGAGATGAAAAAATACTCATGGAATTTAATCTTGTAAAACTGAAAAACAGACATCCCCACTCACTGAGTTATGGACAGGCAAAGAGAGTTAGCATCGCAAAGGCATTCAAACACAAAATAGTTTTTCTCGATGAGCCAACAGCAGGACAGGACATTGCATTTAGAAACAGTTTGATGAACATGCTGAGAAGGAACAGAAAAACAGCGGTTATTGCAACCCATGATGAAAATCTTGCTGAAAAATGCGATAGGGTGATTGAGCTTTGATTCTCAGAAATCTCTCCTACGGCCTTCAGGAGGGAAATTTTGAAGGCAGATGTGTTCTGCTTTCAGCCATTATTCTCTCATCTTCAGTGTACCTCTCAGATCTGGACCCCCGCATTTCTGCAAGTGTAATTCTGATCTCATTTTTCACATCTGAAGGAAAAAATCTGAGACTTGTGGCGGGATTTGCTCCATTTTTTGCACTTATAATCTTGTCAGGTTTATTTTTCAGTCTCGAATACTCATTACGGTCTTCACTCGCCTTTGCTGCAATAGTCTCTTCTGGTGCCATCATCTATTCCTCGAGAACCTCTGAAATTGCAGGAGCAATGGTTTATTTCAAAATTCCTGAAAGACTTGTCAGTCTGACCCAGCTTGGACTCTCAATCATGCCAGTTCTTGTCAACGATCTGAGAGAGATTATGTTTGTCATGGATGAGAGAGGAATAAAAAGGTATGAGAAGGTTTTAAAGACGTTCATATCTACTGCAATTTTAAGGGCACTGAGTCTGTCTGAATCCCTCTATTCAAAAAATTACAGAGAGAAAAGTGTCTTCAGGTTGAGATCACCTGAGATGAAAGACATCATCCTCATTTCAGTATCCTTTCTTTTATTTTTATCCACAGCTCTTTTAAATCATCTTCATCTGCTGACCTGAAGTATTTCCCGTTTTTCTTTTCCAGAAATCCTTTTTCTCTCAGAAAATCAACCTGAGCAATTGTTTCGGTCATTATCAGAAACACCTGTCTATTCCTGCCAAACAGTACTGTTGCAATTTCAAAGGAATTTCTATCCTCTGCATGCTCAAAAACCTCAAAGCTTCTCTGCTGGAAACTGTCAAGGTAATCTCTTATAACGTCCCTGTGTGACCCTTCAAGCTCTCTGTGTCCGGGATATACTCTCTCAATGTCAAGGGAATAAAGCCTTTCAAGTGTTTTGAGATAGAGATCGATGACAGAAAGCCTTTCATACTCGTTAACAGGTTCTATAACGGGATTTGGAGTTATACCATCGAGCATTATATCGCCCGAAAATAGGGTACGTGATTCTCTGTGGTAAAGGGCTATGTGTCCGTATGAATGTCCTGGAGCATGAAGAACCTCGAGAGTATCGTCACCAGCCTTCACATTCTTTCCAATTTTTCCGCATCTTTTGCATGGCAGAACGAGACCCTTGTAGGTTTCCTTGACTCGTTCCTCCATAAGCTGAGCAAGCCTTAATGGCATCCCTTCACCTATGAAATGTTCATAGACAAGCCTGAAATAGCTCTCCTCAGCATCTGCAAGTTTCCAGCATGAATTCTCATGAGCCATGATCTTTTCAAATAGGTGGGCTGAACCAAAATGATCCGCGTGAGGATGAGAGATTATGAGTCTTGCCGATTTGAAATCAAGACCAGAGCTCTTGAGAGAATTCTCAAGTGTCCTGACAGATTGCGGAAGATTAATTCCTGAATCAAAGACAACTTCATCGTTTATTATGTAAACGTTGGTGTCTCCAGCAGGGTATGGATTGAAAACCTTGGCAATTTTCACTTTCATCTCAGGAAACTTTTTAACTTGATTTATTAACATTACCTCCATGACACTCTCATCGCTCAAAGAAGTTGTCAGGAAAATTGCCAGATCATCAACAATTGACAAGCATCTCGTTGATGAAGCTGTTAAGGACATTCAGAGGGCTCTAATCAGAGCAGACGTCAATGTGAGGCAGGTCAAGGAGTTAACAGATGCAATCAAGAAAAGGGCTTTAAGTGAAGAGCCCCTTAAAAGTCTGAATCCAAGAGAGCACATAATAAGAATAGTTTATGAGGAGCTCATCAGGGGTGTCGGTGAGGGTCTCGATATTCCCCTTGAAAAAGCAAGAATAATGCTTGTTGGATTGCAGGGGAGTGGTAAAACAACAACAACTGCAAAGCTTGCAAAATATTTCAAGGACAGAGGGATGAAAACTGCAGTTATTGCTGCTGATACATGGAGACCTGCTGCCTACGAGCAGCTGAAACAGCTTGCCCAAAGCATAGATGTTGGGTTTTATGGCAAAAAAGGAGAGAAAAATGCAGTAAAAATTGTCAAAAAGGGACTTAAGGAGCTGAATGACTATGATATGATAATCATCGATACTGCAGGCAGACATGCACTCGAGGATGAGCTGATAAAGGAGATGATTGAGATCGAGAAGGTTGCAAAACCAGACTACAAATTCCTCGTTCTTGATGCAGCCATAGGTCAGCTTGCATCAAAGCAGGCAAAGGCATTTCATGATGCAATCGGGATTGATGGAATTATTATAACAAAATTTGACGGAACGGCCAAGGGAGGTGGAGCTTTGTCGGCTGCAAGGCTCATACAGATCCCAATTGCATTCATAGGATCAGGAGAAAAGATTGATGATCTTGACAGATTTGAACCTGCGGGATTCATTTCAAGGCTTCTTGGAATGGGCGACATAAAAACCCTTCTTGAGAAAATAGAGAGGATAACACAGGAAGAGGAACTTGATCCTGAAAAATTCCTCAAAGGTGAATTCACACTCAAAGACGTCTACAGGCAGATTGAAGCGATGGGTAAGATGGGACCGGTGAGGAAGATATTTGAAATGCTCCCCTTGGGTATGTCAATGAAGGTAGATGACGAGGCAATGGACATGACTCAGGAGAAGATGAGGAGATTTCTTGTTATAATGGACTCAATGACCGAAAAAGAGCTGCTGAACCCGAAAATAATAGATGGTTCCAGGATTAGGAGAATTGCAATAGGAAGTGGCACATCACCCCATGAAGTTAAAGAGCTACTGAAATACTATAACACAATGAAGAGCCTGATGAAGAAGATGAAGAAAGGCAGATTGCCGATGAAAGGGCTGAAGATGGGGTTCTGATCTCTATTTTTTAGATTTAAGATCCTTTTAATCTGTTATTTGTGGAACTAAAGTAATATTAACCTTTACTTAAATTTATATGTAACCACATTATGAATAAATCTGGAAAAATTATCTTTAGCTTTTTAGGAGATTGTGTGAATAAAAATTTCATTAAATATTCGTTAGGCGAAATACCCAGGCTCGTCCTTGAGAAAGAATTTATAAAAACATTCGAGCCCATAAACAGGAAGGTGAATATATGAAACAAACAAAACTTGATTTGACAAAAGAATACAAAAC
>JALURI010000206.1:6671-8895 GCA_027016965.1 Geoglobus sp. | reverse complement strand
CTGTTCTGAGGCATCATCCACCATATCAGGAATTGTCTCAGCCACGGATATTATCTGATAGTTTTCAAAAGGTTTCAGCAGTGGGTGAAAATCCGTGTTGTTGACATCAAGCTGATATGCCATATCGCCAACGCCATCTTCATCAGAGCTTGGAACTGGATAGTTATCCCAGAAATTGCCGAGATAGCCGGAATGCTGAGAGCCGTTGTAAATGTATGTGTAGAGATCTGTGGAATTCCAGATGTTTTCTGAGTTTATGGGATAGGCATTCTGGGAGTTAGATGTAAATGTGTTTGCGTATATCAAAATTCCTGAGGTGTTGTACGTTTTAATCCCGATGCTGTTTCCAAAGATCACATTGGCTGTGACAAGGTTTTTGTCAGAATTTCTGAAGTAAATGCCATCCAAATTCCAGCTGAAGTCATTTGACGATACTGTGTTCTGGGAAGAGCTTGTAAAGTACATCCCTACAGTATTGTTGAAGAGGCTGTTATCAGAGAAGTTATTTTTGGTGGATTCAGAGATGTATGCTCCATTGGTGTTGTTCTCAACCGTATTCTGGAATATTCTGTTGAAAGAAGAAGACTCCATGATCAGGATACCGTTTTCATTTTCCATGATGATCGAGTTGTTAATCGTGTTGTTGCTGGAGGATTTGACTGCAATTCCGGAATATACATTCCCGAAAAGCATGTTGCCTGTTAAGATGTTGTTTTCAGAGTCCATCAGAAGATAAATTCCATTAGTGCTGCTGTAAACTGTGTTGTTTGCTATTCTGTTGCTGTGTGCCGGATACAGATATATCCCACTTGAAAGAAGGGAACCTGTAACATTGTACACGATGTTCTCCTCAATAAGATTGTTAGAAGATCCTGACATGAGGGCAATGCCCCATATTGTGTCGTGGATTGTGTTGCCAAAAATAATACAACTGTCAGAACCTATAAGTCTTATACCATTATAGCTGTTGAAAATCTCATTTCCGGTAATCACACATCCTTCAGCTCCGGAAACATAGATTCCTGCCATATACTGCCCACTTACACCGCTTATATTGAATCCAGATACTGTGACATTGTCTGCAATTACTTTAAAAACGCTGCTGTTTGGATTCTCAGGAATTAAAAACGTGTACATCGATCCGTTCTCAGAAGTCACCGTGATCTGCTTTGATATGACAACATTCTCCATATAAAATCCATCTCTCACAACAATAACATCGCCCTGAGATGCATTATCATGTGCCCACTGAATGCGTGAATAATCATCCGGAACATAGATCATTGCTCCATTCACTGCTGAAATGATAACCAGCAGAAATGCGGTTGTGAGCAATCCAGACATGGTACCTTTAAACATAGCCTCACCCCTTTCATTTCAAATCCTGCAGATAAAAGTGTTTATCTGCGCCAAAAGATCCAAGCAGAAATAAGATAAATACCTTTGTCTCAGGTGAAATATCTGTCATCAGCTTATTAAAAAATGCAATATGGGGGAGTGGCAGTAGTAAGCCCCCTTCTGTTTCAGGCAGCATCCGTCTCAGCGGAAACTCCTTGCACCGGCGGGGACGGCCGTTTCATCCTGCATGGGGTGATCTCGGCCTTTCGGCTTCCTTGCATTACCCCCCATGCAGGTGTCGTTTCTGTTCCGTTGCCGTGCCTCTCGGCACGATGCCTTACGGCATCCCGCCCTTATCGGTGGGGGGACTTTCCTCCGCAAACGCGGGAGCTGCTCTCTGCCGCTCCCCCATAAAAATTAGTAAAGAAAGGTATAAAAAAATTCAGTTTATCCCAGCGTAGCTTTTCTCAGAAACCAGACCTCGATCTTTATGCAATCCACCGGCTCGCATTCTGTTATTCTGCACCCAAAACATGGAGGCAAGCCTGTAATGTCTTCAAATCTCTGCATTATTTCCATTAAAGTGAGTTCTCCCTCCTCTTCCTCCTCTGCATCGGCTGGAACAATTTTGAAGGTTTTTACACCATCAACAACAATTTCAAGCCTTTTTATCAAACCTTCCTTTTCCAGCTTTCTCAGTATTCTCGAGCATTTGCTGCTGTCTATACTCAGCTCCTTCCACAAATCCTTCTGAAGAACAGATCCCTTCTCCTCAAGAAGCTTGAGAATCTGGTCCCTGATTTCCATTTTCAGTCCTCAAATGGCTGGATGAGGATTACATTGTTTCCCCTGAGAACTATATCTCCCAGAGCCCTGAGCTTATCTC
>JALURI010000206.1:0-6661 GCA_027016965.1 Geoglobus sp. | reverse complement strand
CTCCTCCCCTGTATTCAATGGCATTGGAGAGGTGAAGGTTCATGTAATCATCAACACTCTCAAGCCTCCCAACAAGGCTGTTTTCCTCACCCTTCATCTCAACTCTAATCACTCTGCCAACCATCGATTTGACCATCTGGTTCGGTAGCACCTTCCATCACCCCATTCTATCATTATTTTTCGTTTTATAGCCAAATAAAGCTTTAAGCAGTCCATACATTTATCAAAAATAGTATATATATCTTTCCTGAATTTGAAACATGATTCTTATCACCGGAGGTGCTGGCTTCATTGGAAGTCATCTGGCTGACTATTTCATTGAAAGGGGACATGAGGTCAGGATTCTTGACAACTTCTCTTCAGGATCTGAGGAATTCATCAATCCATCCGCTGAAGTCATGAGAGGAGACGTTGGAAGGCTTGAAGATGTTTTACCAGCAATGAAGGGGGTGGATGAAGTATGGCATGTTGCAGCAAATCCTGACGTGAGGCTTTCATCCCAGAAACCTGATGAGATATATGAGAACAATGTTATGGGCACATGGAACGTTCTGAAGGCAATGGTAAAAGTGAATGCTGACAGAATCATTTTTACGTCCACATCAACTGTATATGGCGAGGCAAAGGTGATCCCAACACCTGAGAGTTATCCGGCAATGCCCATCTCAATTTACGGAGCCTCGAAAGTTGCAGGAGAGGCGATGATTTCATCATTCTGCCACACCTACGAAATGAGGTCCTGGATATTCAGATTTGCAAATGTGATTGGAAGAAGAACGAGGCATGGTGTTATCTTTGATTTCATGATGAAACTCAAAAAGGACAAGGATGTGCTTGAAATACTTGGTGATGGAGAGCAGAACAAGTCTTACATCTACATAGATGACTGTATTGATGCAATGATAACCGCTGTTGAGAGATCAGATGAAACTGTAAACATATTCAACATAGGAAGTGAGGATCAGATAAAGGTGAGGAGAATAGCAGAGATCATATGTGAGGAGCTGGGTTCAAATCCTGAGTTCAGATTCACTGGAGGAGAGAGAGGGTGGAAGGGAGATGTGCCTGTTATGCTTTTATCGATTGAAAAGCTGAAATCTCTGGGCTGGATACCAAAATACACAAGTGAAAGAGCTGTGAGACAAACAGTCAGAGATTTACTCGATGAGGGCATAATCGATTGTCAGGTATCCAACAGCAAGAGTTGCTGTTGAAAATCCAAGAATGACGGAAATGGGACCCTGAATTCCCTCAATATTTCCTGAAACCGCCATGGAGAAAGCCTGAACGGTAGAGACTATAACAGGGAAAACTACAGGAAAGAGAAGCACTGGCAAAAGCAATTCTCTTGCTCTCGATTTTATAACAATGACAGAGAGGGAGCTGCTCACAACAACAAAGGCAAGATTTCCTGCTGTCAGAATCATAACAGCTAAAAGAAGATTCTCAGGATAGACTTCAAAGACAGCCATAAATACCGGAATCACAAATATTTCCAAGAGCAGCATTATTACAGCGTTGTAGATTATCTTTCCAAAGAGGATTGATGATGGTGAAACAGGCGATATTTTGAGGGCATCCAAGGTTCCTGTCTCAACCTCCCTCAAAAAAGCCCTTGAGTAGCCAAGCATTCCCGCAAATATGAAAACAACCCACAACAATGCTGGCTCAGCATTTTTCACTGTGGCGCTGAAGAGCATTATGGAGAGAAATGCAAAAAGAAACAGGAAGTTTATTGTTCCCTTTGTCCTGAACTCTGTTCTGAGATCTTTGATGGCTATTATCAGAAACTTCATTCCATTATCCCCCTGTAAATCTCCTCAAGATTTTCAGACTTTCCATCATAGACAATCCCACCCTCTTTTATGAAGACTGTTCTGTCGCATATCATCTCAGCCTCCTGCAGGTTGTGGGTTGTGAAGATCATAGCAGAATTGAATCCTGAAAGCAATTCAAAAAGTCTGTTTCTGCCTTCAACATCAAGTCCCGTTGTTGGTTCATCGAGTATGAGCAGCTCAGGATTGTTTAAAAGAGCCCTTGCAATTGAAAGCCTCTGCTTCATTCCCCTCGAATAGTTCCTGACAAGATCATGTCTCCTCTTCCAGAGCCCGAACTCATGAAGGAGTTCTCTTATCCTTTCATCATCCACATCGTAAAGGCTGGCAAAGAATTTCAGATTCTCGTATGCAGTTAAATCCTCATAAAGGAATGTGTTGTGACTCACAACCCCCATTTTTCTCTTTACCCATTCATCAACCTTCTTCCTTCCAAAAATCTCCAGACTTCCTTTTGTCGGTCTTATCTGCCCGCTTATGATTTTTACAGTGGTTGTTTTACCACTGCCATTTGGGCCGAGCAATGCAAGCCTTTCACTCCTATCAAGGATGAAGCTGATTCCCTTCAGAGCCTTGAACCTTCCAAATGATTTTTCCACATTTTCAAGCCTCACAATCACAGCAGATCCTCCAGAACCTTTTCAACGCCAAGGGCAATGCCATCAACCTCTATATCATCACCCTTCGCCCCATCTCCAACAACATATATGCTGTCGTATTTTGTTCTGTTGCCCATGTCCATTCCTGCCATAACCCTGTTAACGGGCCAGTCACCCTTATAGCTCTGAATCGCAATTATCTCAAAGCTGTAGCCTTTCAGAATTTCCTTTATCTCCATCAATCCATGAAGAATCTCCGCCTTAGTTCCATCTCTGAGGGGCTGATGCAGTTGAAGCATATGCTTTCTGCCAAGGCTGTCATCTGCATTTGTCACCTCATTCATTCCTGCAACGTTCTTCCCAAGAACAAACAGAACTCCTGTATGGCCTATGAACGGTTCATCAATGGCAATTGTGTACTTTACACCTTTGCTTTCGGGAGGATGATCATAATGCTTTTCTCCAAGAAGCTCTGAGGTTATTTTATGCCCGGCATCCGAGATTATCACGTCGTATTTCTTTTCTTCCTTATCAAAAAACAACCTTGGTTTTTCTCCCGACTTTATTGCTCTCACCTCTCTTCTCAGATTTATTCTTCCACCATTTGACTCAACAATCTCAGCCAGACTTTCTGTGACTGCTTTGCACCCACCAACTGGAATTCCCGGACCTCCATACAGCTCTGTCCTTCTGAAAATGGGCACGATCTTCTCAAACCTCATCTGGTCTGGAAAGATGCTAAAGCTCCATCCAAGGAAGGATCTAACATACAGGTATGATTTGTCACTCAGTCCTCTTGCAAACTCCTCAAGCGTTCTTTTCCTCCCAAGCTTGTTCATGATAAATTCAAAATTGAGCTTGAGTACATCGAGCCTTGTGAAGCTTTTTCTTGTTAGCATTTCCCTTTCTCCATTCCACAGAATCTCCCCCTCAGGCTTTGAATCAACAATCTCAACCTTACAACCAATCTCCTTCAGAATCCTTCCGAGGGGCCCTCTTTTTCCATGGGGTATCATGTGAAGTGCTCCTGTGCTCACCTCATACCCCTTGTAGCTGAAAGATGTGAATCTTCCACCTGCAAACGGGAGCTTTTCAAATATCTCAACTTCAAATCCCTCTGAGGAGAGATAAGCCCCAGCAAGCAGTCCTCCAAGCCCTGCACCAACAATGCCGACCTTCATTCAATCACCAGAGCTGAAACTGGACAGTAAAGCAGACACCTCCTGCAGAGAGTGCATTTCTCGTGATCAATTTCCGCCTTTCCTACAACCTCAATCGCATCGAATCTGCATGAAAGCATGCAGAAGGCGCATCCAACACAGCCTTCTCCAACAATCACCCTTTTCACAGCTCCAGATTGATTGACGGGTAAAAAAGTTTTCCCGATGCTTAAGCTTTGATAACACCAAGCTCTGCAAGCCTCTCAGGCAGATAAACATCTGTAACATAATCAAGCCCGTACTTTGCCAAAGCCTGCTGTTCCGATTTCTTGCCAAGCTCAAGCTGCAATTTGACTTCACTCTTCCAGAAATCTGTATCGAATCTTGGATCTGTGAGTATTGCATTCAACGCTCTAATATCCTGCTCAGACAGCTTGTCGGCGGGAAGCCTGTACTTTACGATGTCAGATGGTCTTATACCGATAAACATGGCTGATGGTGTTGCAAGATGGTCGCTGAGATGGGCTGACTTTATGCTTCCATATGCAACACTCGCATAAATCCTGTAGCTCCATGGATCGCCATCTGTGAAAACAACAACAGGCAGTCCAAGCTCTGTGTTCATTCTCTTTAGCAGTCTTCTTGTGCTTCTTGCAGGCTGTCCCTTCAGATGCACAATTATGGCATCAAAGTTCTCATCAAACCCATTCTCAATGAGTCTGTCCCTCATGCCTCCTGTCTCTATTGCAATAACAAATCTGGCATCATGCTCGACAAACTCAAGCCTGTCAACATTCACGGGAATCTGATAGCCTCCCTCACCAACATCATCTTGGCAATGGATCTCCCTCACGCCCCTTCTCGTCTCCTCCCTGATTTTTATCGGTCCAACAACAGTAGCTCCATCCTCCTCAGGCCTTATATGGAAGTGCTCCCTCTGGAATGCTGTTAGAATTTCAAGGTCCTCAATGAGCCTGTCGCTGTCAGACTGCTCGTCAAATTTAGCCAGCCCCCAGTTTTCTGATATGTAGTAGAGCTCTCTCAGAGTTGATGATTTGTTCACTTTAATCTGATCCTTGAAAAATCCCATTACATATGCCATTCTTAGAAGCATGTAAGCTCCTTTCAGGGTTTTTGCCGATCTTGTGGATGTTCTGTCTCCATAAACCCATACCTCGCTCTCCTCATCAAACTCTATGTTGTACTTTGTTCTCGACGAGATTTCCACCTCCGGGATCATTCCGTTCTTCAGCTGATCGTAGATTGATTCTGCAATGTTAAGTAAAGCCCTCAGTGCCTTCTGCTCCAGATTCAAACCTCACCACCTCCGCTCCAGCAATAAAATCGCTCTCAATTCCCTGAACAAGGGGTTTCACATTGACATGTTTGCCATTGAACTCATATTCAATTCTGATAGTGTCTTTTGGCTCAATCTCAACATCCCACTTTGCAATCCTGTCTCCATTTATCCCTCCATCACACATCTCGTAAATTCTGAACCTCTTCCTTGAATTTGAAAAGTTACATATTTCAATAACAGCCCTTCCATTACTTGCACTTCTGGCAATGTAAACCTTCCCCATAATTTTTGCTATCACTTTCTCATGATCTATCGGCTCTTTCTCAACAACTTCACTTATCTTTTCAGCCAGAAGCGGGATGATTTTAAGCAGTTCCTCCTCCTTTCTCTTTCTTTTCTGAATTGTTTTTTTCCTCTCCACATACTCCTTCAGCCTTCTCCCGCACTCCTGCAGAGCCAATCTTATCTCCTCTATAATTTCGGGAATTCCTGAAACAGCCTCTTTTGATTCCGAAACATAGGGAACGTTTGTTGATGCAACATGCACAAGTATCACGGCAGGAGCAACTGGAAGCTCATTCTTTGACTGCTGAAGACCGTAGTTTTTCCAGTTAACACTGACAGCAGCCTGAGTCAAAGCACATCCGCTCTGCTGATACAGCAGTGGAATTTTATTTGCAAATCTCAGCAGAGTGACCTTTTCCTCCTTCATCTCCCCTCCATAAGCAATTCCAGCCTCAACGAGGAAAGGATGACCGGAATAGACCCTCGGTTTTCTGGTAACAGCATAAACGAACTCAGGAGAGTACCCCTCCATCAGGCTTTTCATTATCAGCCTGTCACCAATTGGAGACAAGCAATCAACAGGAGGAGGCAAGAGATCGGTCAGCCTGAACGCGTTAAGTAACTTTTCAGCATCCTCTCTTGTTAAAGAGTGAGGATCAGCTTTCGGGTTCAAACCAGATTTGAGGATAATCTCATCACCTATTCTGTCTCCAATCCTGACGAACTCAGTTTTCAGAAAGTTTCTGAGATCTCTTGCCCTGGTTGTTTTGAGCATCGCAAGCAAAGGACCGATTTCAATTCCATGTGGATGGGGTTTTATCTCCCTCGGTGGTTCAGGTGGCTCGGAGGTTATTCTCCTGAACTCATGAATCTCTCCATCGGGAGTTATGAACGTGATTCTGGCATGGGGATTTACCACAGATGTTTCCCTTAGATACTCGTAAACGCTCTGTTTTCTCTCCTTCACATAGCTTCCTTTTATTTCAAGCTCAATTCTGGTTCCATGAGGTGAAAACCACTCTGTTTCCTCTTCTCTGATGATCTCTGGTTCATTTTTCTTTGTGTCTATCATAATCTCAAATCTGCAAGCCTTTCCCCCATCAGTCTTTGAAAGTACAACAGCAGGTTTTCCTGTTGTTATCTGAGCGTAGAGGACTGCTGACGAGATTCCTATTCCCTGCTGCCCCCTGCTCTGCTTTATGGCGTGAAATCTCGATCCATAGAGAAGCTTTCCAAAAACTCTCGGAACATGCTCCTTTTCTATTCCTGGCCCATTATCCTCAACAACAACCCTGAAAACATTCTCTCCAACCTTGGTTATCTTTACAAGAATATCAGGCAGTATTCCTGCCTCCTCACATGCATCGAGACTATTGTCTACCGCTTCTCTGACACATGTGATTAACGCCTTTGATGGATTCGAGTATCCAAGAATGTGCTTGTTTTTCTCGAAAAACTCTGCTATGCTTATCTCCCTGTGCT
>JALURI010000205.1 GCA_027016965.1 Geoglobus sp. | reverse complement strand
GAGCAGATTCAGACCGGGATAATTCCAACCTACACCATTGTGGGCAACATCCCTCTTGTTGTCAGGGAAAGCCTGCTTTCAAGAATTCTCAGAGATGGAGAGAGAGTTTACCAGCATTCAAAGAGGATAGCCGAACCGGGCATGGTTGGGCCGTTTTGCCTTGAGAGCATAATAGATGAGAATGGAGAGATCTACTACTTTGAAATATCTGCCAGAATTGTTGCAGGATCGAGTGTGGGCATTCCAGCATCACCCTATTCGTATGTGCTGTTCGGGGAGAACATGTACATGGGAAGGAGAATTGCAAGGGAAATAAGGCTTGGGACTGAGAAAGATATGCTTGAAGAAATGGTTTTCTGATTACCTTTTGCCGGGATAAATCCATGAGAGTGGTTTCAATCGGTTTGAAGGAAATGTGTGAGCCGGCTGTTATTCCCGCTGACAACCTCTCCATGATGAATTTTAATTGTTCTGTCTCCGAACTCAGCAACCTCTGGATTGTGGGTGACAACAACTACCGTCTTGCCCTCATTTTTCAGCCTCTCAAAGATCTCGAGAACGATTCTCTCGTTCTCCTCATCGAGATTTCCTGTTGGCTCGTCTGCAAGGATCACGGCGGGATCGTTTATTATTGCCCTTGCAATCGCAACCCTCTGCTGCTCCCCTCCGCTGAGCTGGGAAGGGTAGTTCTCAGCCTTGCTCTCCAGTCCAACCAGCCTCAGGGCGTCTAAAGCCTCATTCCTGTCGGGCATGCTGTGGATATACTGGGCGAGCATCACGTTTTCGAGGGCTGTCAGGTAAGGGATGAGGTGGAACTGCTGGAAAACAATTCCTATGTTCTCCCTCCTGAACTTGGCTCTCTCATCGTGGCTCATTTCCGAAATGATCTCATTGCAAACAGCAATCTTCCCCGAGGTGGGTGTGTCGAGCCCCGCTATCAGGTTGAGCAGAGTGGTCTTTCCGCTTCCTGATGGACCCATAATCGTTAGCCATTCAGCCTCACCAACCTGAAACGTAACTCCGTTCAGAGCCGTAAATCCGTTATACTTCTTCACCACATTCTCAACATCTATCATCTTACTCACCTCCAAGCTCGTTCACAACCTCCTTTCTGGAGGATTCTGCCAGATACATTAGCGAAACGGCATAAAACGCTCCAGCTGAGAGAGCAATGAGAGTTGCAAGCGATTCAAAGCTCAGGTCCGGGAGCGTGCCGGCAGTCTTGACCAGGATGACCCAGGACAGGATTACTGAGAAGATCGCCCCCAGAAGGGCTGAAATTATGGCGAGAATTCCGAATTCTGTCAGTATCAGCTTTCCAATCATCTTTGCGTCTGCACCAACAGCTCTCATGACTCCAAACTCCTTTCTTCTCTTCCCAGCATCAGCTCTGGAGAGGTTCACTATCGTTATCAGGCTCGACACTACAGAAACTCCGGCGATGTACAGGAGGAGCTTTTCTATGCCTTTCAAAAAGGAGAACTTTGTCCTGACCATCTCCTCAAGTATGATCGCATCTCCGTTTCGATACCTGTCTGGATTGTCTGTCCTTATCAGAACCATTGTGACCTTCTCAGCCATCCCGCTTAGAATCACAAACGAGTCGAATTCAGTTCCGGAATCGAGGATCGCTGCTCTGCCTTTAATTGCATTCACCTCAACTGCATCTCCACTTTCTATTCTAAGCCTCTCAGCCAGCTCTCTCCCGACAATAACGTCTCCTTCCCCTTTCAAAACCCAGGCAGGATTCATTCGCATGAGCTTTTCAACGTCCGTCACCGCAAGGCTGACCTCATACCCGTCAATCCTGACAGTTTTTACGTAAACGGCTACCCATTCATCGCCGGGATAAGCGGCTTTCTCCACCACTCCATTCTCAGGTTTCAGAATCACGTTTGCCCCGTACTTCCCCATTTCCTTCTCAACTACTGTGTCGAAGCTCTTCTGTATGATTCCTGATGCTCCAATCAGGGAAAGAGAGAGCGCAACTGCAAGAATCATGGGTATGTGGAGCTTTACCCTGTATCTTATTGAGGAAAGCACAACTCTTATCAGCATTCTACCACCTCAGAATCTCCACCACATCCCTTTCCAGTCCTCTTCTCAGCAGTGCCAGAGCAATGAAAGATATTACGACAGGGACAGTCACGGATAGAACAAGAAGCTCTGAAATAGCTTCAAACTCCATTCCAAACACTGATCTGCTGACAAATCCGGCAATGTAAATGCTGGCGAAGTACGTGAGGATTGCAGAGATCAGCGAGGCAGTGAATATCTCTGCCATAACTTGCAGATAGAGCTTCTGCCTCGAAATGCCCATGGCAGCCATTATTCCGAAGAACCTCATTCCCGTCTCCACATACATCTTCTCAGAGGTGAATATGGCAATCAGAGAAATCCCTGCTGTCAGGACGAACATTGAGGCAAAAACTGAGGATGATGCCCTTATCAGTCCCTCCTGCACCTCTGTAACCCTCCTGAGAATCTTCACGTCACCATGTGGAACAACTTCCTCTATGGTGTAGGCTATTGAAGATGCGTAGGGTGAACAGTACCAGGTTTCGAACTCCTCAGGGGAAAGACTGTCAATTCCGTAGATCTCAGCTTTGACTGCAAGCTCATCTTTGGGCTTTATCAGCGCACTGACCAGTATCATGTCAACATCATTGTCTTCTGTCAGATTTCCAAGCTTTTCAAGGCTGATAAATATGTAGTCATCCCAGTAGGAGCCGGTTTCCAGCACTCCTGCCACTTTCATCTCCACTTCCTTCCCATTCACAACAATCCTGATCGAGTCATCCCCCTCAAACTGCTCTGCAATATTCGCACCAAGAACCGCTGAATTTCTGTCAGGCAATTCACCGCTGTAATTCCATCCTCTAAACCTGAGAAGTCCAAAGGTGTAACTCTCGTTCTCAACCTCTACGCTTTTCTCAAACCACACTCCTGCAATCTTCACCTTCATTCCATCAGTTTCCCCATCCCAAAGAAAAACGGGGACTGCATTGACGATGTTGTTTCTCCAGAAGTGCTCCTTTTTCTTTATTGCAAGAACGTCGCTGATATTCAGTGATGACTCCTCAACCAGATTCTTTTTCGGCTCCACCACCATGTTCGGAACACCGCTCAGCTCCATTGCAAGCTGTGCTTCAGCGTTCAGGTAGAGGGAAGAAAGAACAACTAAGAGTGTAGAGGCGGTGGCAATCGTGATTACCATTGAGAGAAATCTGTACTTCTGGACGGTTACTGACCTGAAGACCATTCTGAGAAGAAAGGAAATGGGGTTCATGCACCCCACCAGTTCAGTATTTCCTCCTCATCAATCACCACATTACCGCTTTCAATGCGGTAGTTTATGGCTATGGGGTTACACCCTCCTGGAATGCCGACAGTTTCAGGGGCTATTGGAGCGTTGCAGTTCAGACAGACAAGCATCTCACCATCGTAAGCGTAGCCCTTGGGCGGACAGATGTAGCAATCATCTAAGGCAACGTACACATCATCTCCAGTAACAAGCATCAGCAGTTCAGCTTCTCCATACCTGAATTTGTAATATCCATCTTCCTGCGGAATCTGTAGCACAATCACTCCGTTCTGAGCTTCAACCTCCACTGGCTCAGGGTCGTAAAGGCTGGCTGACGTGATGACCGGATAAAATATTACAGCCATGATCACCAGCACTCCCGCCCCAACACCTGTCTTGAGGTATTTCTCCTTCATGAGCTCGTACTTCACCCTCCTCCTCTCAGCAGGCTTCAAGCTTGAAAGATCTGGCGTGGCTGCCTTCAGAACGTCATAGACAACTGAAGACGTGAGAGCTGCAAGCATAAGAACAATGAATCCTGCAGAGACGTCATCTCTGCTCAGAAGTCCCACAAAGCTCATCACCTGATCATTGGTGGAAATTATGCCCAGCTCAAAGAACTCGTGGAAGCCGTTGGCTATCAGCTGGATTACCAGCAGAATGAGAACAGCAGATGTTATCCTGAAGAACCTTGCCAGATTTATTCTTGCAGTTCCTCTCATGAAAACGTATCCAAAAACTACAGCGAGAGCAATTCCGAGGAGCGCTCCAGTAAAATTCTCCACCTGGTTGCCTCCAGTCAGAAGAAGGCTCTGGAGAAAGATTACAGTCTCAACTCCTTCTCTGAAGACCATGAAGAACGAAACTGCTGCAAGGCCGAGAAATCCTGTTGTTCTCTGAATCTTCTCTTCAATCTCTCTTTTCATGTGCTTTGACTTGACCCACATCCATGCAACGAGACTTCCAACAAGTATGGCTGCAATGAAGAACATCACACCCTCAATCAGCTCATTCTCCGGATCAGCTCCAATTGATGAGAGCAAAAAGGCTATGGCGATACTGGCAAGAACTGCTGCAAAAGCTCCATAGTATATGTACCTTTTTTTCCATCCCTCGCCCATCCTTTCCACGTAAGAGGCCATTATGAATATGATCAAGATTGCTTCAACAGCCTCCCTGAGTGTTATTCCCGCTGCCTCTATCATGGCTAAACACCGTTAATTTCGGTAATCCTAAATTATTTAAATTTTTTGGTTCACCTAAAATCCTTTAACTCGAACAATGAATGACATGAATGCAATTAAACAAAATCAGTATAGGGACCCATCTGTAAATAACCAAATACAGATTATTCTCTTCTTAACACTGGATCTTTTTCAAACAAATCTACATAAAACCCAAGACTCTCAAGATACTCGTAGCTCCTCTTCCCCTTCCCATGAAGCATGAGCTCAAGCAGATCGGATTCGTCATCAATATCTATGCTGGCATAGAATGAGTCGTAAATTCCAAATTCAATTCCAAGCTCCCGGCAGATTCTCAGATGCTTGAAGAAGCTTCCATAATGGTATGAAGTGTAAAAGCTTTTGTTTCTTGAAAGAAGCATGTTCGTACCTCCCTTTCTTCCTGGAGCCAAGACAACCTCATTTCCAAGGCTCAAAAATTCATCTACAATCTTCTCTGTGACGAGAGCAAGATCGGACATCACAAAAGCACACTCCCCTTTTTTTATCCTTGATGTGACTGCAACGTCAAGATCTCTATCATCAATCTCATGCTTTAGCCCATTCAGCCGTCTGTCGGGAGATGTGGAGAGAATTGTTGCATTATCGCATGTATCATGAACATCCATGAGGAGTGTAAAGGCAAGTTCCTCTCTTTCCCATTCAGTCATAATTCCTGCCAGCCTGGATTTTGGATTTGAGGGTTTGAAGGGGATGTAGACCTCCATCGGACTTTGGTTGCAAAGAGGTTTAATAAACTTGCTGAAAATGGCTAAAAAATCCTGAATGCCATAGCGTAAAGTAGTATTGCTATAAGGCCTGCGATTCTGACAAAGGGAGATTTCAATGCATCTTTTCTCAAAATCAGGAAAGCAGAGAGAAGGATGAAAAGAATTAGACCGATTAAAGAATAAGTCGTCTGAAAACCAATGAAAAGGACAAGATAAAAGAGGACTCCAAAAAATGAGAGATACTTGAGAAGCTTAAAATACCCTCTGCCATAACTCACATCAATCAAAGGGAAGTCCTTTGAGATCTCGTCCCTCTTTTTTGTTTCAGAAAGATCTTCGGCAAGCACTTCAGGAAAAATAGGACCAATGTAACCGCAGTGATTGCATCTGTAATTGTATAATGCGCCATAAGCCACGGCTGCTGGAATTGAAAGATCAGGGGAAACATCGGGACTGTTGCAGATTGGACAGATTTTAATATACTTATTCTCCATCTCACTTAATAGGTGTTTGAAACATTAAAACTTTTCTCAGAGTAAATTTCAGTAAACATTAATGATTAAAAACTGGCCCCACATTCCAAATATGCGCCATTAAAAACCAGAAAAATATTTTTAGGATGATTTTGCATATCATGGAAATCAGAGATCCTGTACATGGGTTCGTACATTTTGTCTTATACTGATAAAGAGATGCTTGACTCCTTTTCGATGCAAAGGTTGAGAAACATAAAACAGCTTGGAATAAAGATGATGAACACTCTCACGCAGCAGAGGGACCCCTTCCATAGAGTAAACCCCATGAAGAGATAACAATCGAAATACTAAGAAACGAGCTTGGGAATATCTTCTCAATAAAAGCATCGCGACTGGGTGTCAGATTAGAAGACGTGGCATTTTTAATTTCTCCCGATAATGTTACAGAGGTTGATGAAGAAGACGCAAAAGCACTTCACCTGCTGTGAACAATACTATCGGGACAGATAGACGCAGACAGAATCGACTATCTCAACAGGGATTTCCTCCATATAGGGGCAATATACGGAAAATTCGACTACATGAGATTAATAGAGACTCTGACAATAGTCTCCTACACAGACATATCCTCCTCAGAAGAGATTTCCAATACAGAGCTTGCAGAACTAACAGCACTGACAATTGAGCCGAGAATCGGAGTAGAGGCGGGGGAATGCACATCAAAAAACTGCAAAAAAGCATATACCATAGCAAAAAGATACCAAAAACGATGAAGATGTTGCCAAGATTGTAAAGCGGCTGAAACCACACTTTGATGAGGAAAAACTTTGGTGAGGAAAAGATAATCCATGGAATAAAAATCTGGAGAGAAATAAATGACACATTCGGCATCCGCAAATGATTTATTTTTCAACCTGCCAAGAATCCTTATGGATTTAATTTGCAGATTCGTTCGCAAGGATGGAAAGGAAATCGGGGAGAGCATAGATGTCTTTGACAACCACCTGATCATCAAAAGCTCAGAAAAATTCTTTGGTGTTCCGCTTGAGGCGGTAAGGGAGGATGGAGAATTTCTGGTGATCAATGATTTTGATGAGGAAAAAGCAAGGGGTGTTGGAGAAAGGTGGGTTGAGGAAAAATCCAAGCCTGTCAGTCTTGAAGAGCTTGAAAGGTATGGCTTCGGACAGGAGTGAGTACAAGCAGGTTATTGTCGTGAGGGAAGACCTGAAGCTTTCAAGGGGAAAGCTTGCAGTTCAGGTTGCACATGCCTCAATCATCGGTTATGATCTGTCTGACAGATCTACCAGGGAGAAATGGAGAATGGAAGGTCAGAAAAAGATTGTTCTGAAAGTGAAGAACCTTAAAGAGCTGATAAAAGTCTTTGAAACAGCAAAAAAAGCTGGACTGCCTGCCGCATATATTAGAGATGCCGGGCTGACTGAAATTCCTCCCGATACCATCACGGCTGCCGTCATAGGTCCTGATAGGAGTGAAAAAATAGACAGAATCACAGGATCTCTTCCTCTTTTAAAATAGCATATATTCCTTCAAAAGCTTTTCCTGCTCTTTCTCTGATCGATACATCTGCAATATCGGTTAATGGAGTAACATCCGGATTGATCTCTATAACTGAGAAGCCATTACTTTTGGCGTAAAGTGGCATGGAAGCTGCAGGCTGAACGACAGCAGACGTTCCTATGACGATAACATTACTGCTGGTGCACAGCCTGATTGCCTTGTCGAGCACCGTTTCGGGTAAAGCCTCCCCGAACCATACAACGTTTGGTCTCATCATTCCACTGCACTCACAGTAGGGAGGGATGCTTTCAGGAAGCTCTGTAATCTCAACAACATTTCCGCATTTTATGCACCTCATTTCATCAATTCTGCCATGCAGGTGAACTATGTTCGTGCTTTCAGCCCTCTCATGAAGGTTATCCACATTTTGAGTTATTATTGCCTTCAACAATCCGGCTTTTTCCATAAGAGCAAGAGCTCTGTGGGCTGGATTAGGCCTGGCTTCAAAGATCTTTTTCATTCTCCACACATACCACTCCCAGACAAGCTTCGGATCTCTTTCGAATGCCCGAGGTGTTGCGAGCTCTTCAGGGCGGTATTTGTTCCACAAACCATCTTTACCTCTGAAGGTTGGTATTCCGCTGTCTGCTGAGATTCCAGCCCCTGTCAGTGCGATAAGGTTTCCATCAAAAGATCTCATCATTTCAAAGAGACTTTCAGGAGTCATCATACTGGATTGATAAGTTTCTTTGATAAATATCTTAGCTCTACTGAATTAGTTTCAGATCTGGAAGATTGGAAATGAGATTTAAATGATCCGGTTTGGATGAGGTTATAATTGAATTGAAAATATGAAATACATAATAATACTTTAATAAATCATACTTTGACAAAAAAGATTAAATATTGTTAGTTATTTATAATTACAAATTGAAAGTTGGTTGTTGAGGTGATGATTGTGGCGGAGTCTGTAAACATTATCTGGCTTGAGGGACAGGGGTGCACGGGATGCACGATCTCCCTGACCAACTCATCAATGCCCTCTCTCACAGATGTTCTAACTGGCGTCATAGAGCCGGTTTCCAACATAAATCTTGTGTTTCATCAGGCAGTAATGGCTCCTTGGGGAAGCAGGGCAATTGATATACTTAAAGATGCTAAAAAGGGTAAATACGACCCATTTGTCCTTGTCCTGGAAGGAGCTGTTCCGAATGAAGAGGAAGCCGGAGAGGGATTCTGGTGCATGGTTGGGGAACATAATGGAGAACTCTACACTCTGAATTACTGGATAGACAATCTCGCTGAAAGAACTGCTGCAGCAGTGGCTGTTGGAGCCTGCGCAACATATGGGGGAGTACCGCACGGAGATCCAAATCCGACTGGAGCACATGGTTTGGTTGAACACCTGGGAAAGGGGTGGAAGAGTGCCCTTGGACTTCCTGTAGTCTGCGTTCCAGGATGTCCTCCAGCAGGGGACTGGATGACCCAAACTCTTGGAGCACTTGTTCTGGCTTTAAGGGGGTTAGCATCAATTCCTGAGCTTGATGAGCATCACAGACCCAAATTTCTGTTTGGCAGGTTAGCTCATGACAACTGCCCGAGAGCAGGTTATTATTCTGAAGGGCAGTTTGCTGAGACATTTGGCGAGCAGTACTGTGTTGTGGGATTGGGATGCAAGGG
>JALURI010000204.1 GCA_027016965.1 Geoglobus sp. | reverse complement strand
TGGCAATGGCGATGGGCGGATAGTGAGCGAGGGTTATTTCGGGATTTCCAAGCTTCGAATTCTGAGATGCAAGAAATATGTCGCATGCCATCGGAATCTCAAAGCCCCCTCCAAGTGCATATCCCCTTACGGCTGCAACAGTAACTCCATCGTAGCTCAGGATTTTTCCTATCAGTTCAGTGAATGTTTTTATCATTTCTGGAGCTTTATCTGGGTAGTGCTCCTTTATCTCAGCTCCAGCACTGAAATGCTTTCCTTCATTGCCGATCACTGCAATATGTGCTTCATTCTCTGCTTTTTCAACAGCATCGATCATTTCATTCATCATTTCCATATCAACAATGTTTAAAGGCGGATTTGCAAGTTTTATCCATGTCACACCGTTTTCAATTTCGAGCTTTATTTTGCTGTATGCCATAATCCAACTTGGCTTGGACATATTTAAGGATTACTATTTAAAGCTTGTTTACATTGTAAAAAGAGAAAAGTATAAATTATTCATATTTTATAATTTAAATAGGTGGTGAGTATGGCATTCAGCCCTGAAAAACTGGTCATAAGACCAATGAAAAAGGAGGATTTCGAGGAAATAGTAAGAATAGATGAGCAGTACACAAAAGCAAGAAGGGAAGAATATTACAAAAGACTGATGTGGGAGATACTTGAATCGGAGTACGCCATAGTCACTTCTCTAACGGCTGAGTATAATGGGAGAGTGGTTGGGTACATAGCGGGAACAATATTCTCAGGAGAATTCGGAATTCCTGAGAGCGTTGCATACATAACAACAATAGGTGTAGACAAGGAATTTGCTGGCAAGGGGATAGGCAGGGAGCTCTTTGACCAGTTCATTACCAATGCAAAGGGAATGGGAGTCAGGAAGATATTCACCCTTGTTGAATGGGAGGACTGGACTTTAATGGACTTCTTTAGAAGAGTTGGGTTCAGACCTTCAGGTTCCATGCTCAATCTTGAGCTGGAGATTCCTTAGTCCAGCAAATCACCTCAAATCCCTTTTTTATTTTGATTTTTGAGTGAAGTCTTTCCCGAATTTCAGTTGAACGTGTAAAACTCAGAAACCTTTAAATTTTACACTGTCAACCTGTATATCATGATAGCCCAGTACGGTTACAAGGATGGTTCGGGAGTGTACTACATATCCATAGACACCAACAGATGTGATGGGTGTGTTGATCTTGAAGTGCCAAAATGCATTGAGGTCTGCCCTTCAGGTGTGTTTGACGTTGGAGAGGATGAAATAGACCCCTTCAGAGAAGAGTCAGTTGCAAGGGTTAAGGAAGATCACAGAAACAAAATCAGATTTAGCTGTGCACCCTGCAAACCATCCTCTGGCTGGAACATTGAACAGCTTCCCTGTGTCTCTTCATGTCCGAAAAATGCGATAAATCACTCGTGGTAGGTTATGGCTGAAGAGAAGTGGGAGAAGACTTTCACGGTTGAAAAAGAAAGGGCTGAAGAGTACATTGAGCTTTACAGACAGATGGGTTATGAAGTGAAGGTTGTTGATATGAACACATGCAATCAGGATTGTGGAATTTGCTACCTCGGTGGAGGTTACGTTGAGATATGGATAAAAAAGAAAACCTCTGAAGGTGATGATGAGCTGTTTGAATGAGCCACCTCAATACCTCAGCTCTTTTAACAATTCATAATATTATTTAAATTCCATCCTTGACATCGTAGGTATTAAATACAAAAAAACATTTACAAAGTTATGGACTTCGATTTGAGGACGCCCATAGTTAGACTTGACAAGACCAGGATAGCAATTCTAAGGGAGAAGATAGAAGATCCCAACATAACAACGAGAAGACTCAGTGAGATTTTGAGAGAAAAATATGGAATCTCACTCAGCCATGCAAGAATTGCAGAAATAATCAAGGAGATGAAGGACTCAGAAGTTTTTAGAGAGACTGTGATTCCAAACGAGAACTACTTCATATTCTCCTTCATGGAGATAAGCTTCAACAACGAAAATTTTGCAGATCACTGGAGAAGGACCTACGAGTACCTTGTTGAGTCTCCAAACGTGATGCTATTCTTCACAACAGATGGCAGATACAGGTGGAAGCTCATAATGGCATTCAGAAGTTTTCAGGAAGTTTCCAGGTGGGTTCACAGGTTTTTGAAGGACCATGGAATGGTTGTTCAGGACCTCAATATGCTCATAATCTACAGAATCCTGAAATTCAAGTTTGACGAAAAACTCCTTGAGGATTTGCTCAAAGCTTCTGAAACATTGTAAACAAATGAAAATTTTTTCTCGTCCAAAATTCAGAAAATTATTTATACCAAATTTACAAAGTATTGTGAGAAGAGATACATGCTTTACAGATTTGCGGAGGTGAAGGAATGGTAACGGTTGACGAGTTGCCTGAAATGAAGAGGTTTATCGAATGGTTCGAAAACAGACATGAGTATGCAAAGAGATGGGATGAGAGAACAGGAGGCAGGGTTGTGGGATATTTCTGCACGTACATGCCTGAGGAGATAATGTATGCGGCAGGAATCCTGCCTGTGAGAATTCTTGGCTCACATGAGCCGGAGAGCATAACAAGACCATACCTCCATGACATGTACTGTCCGTTCTGCCATGACACTTTGGCTCAGGCACTGCAGGGCAGGTATGATTATCTGAATGGCGTGACAATAGCACAGTCATGCCTTCACATGAGGCAATCCTATTTCAGCTTTGCAGACAGGGTTGAGAACATAGAATGGAGCTACTATTTGCCTTTCCCGCATGGTGTAAACAACCCTCATGCAGCTGATTTTGCAAAACATGAGTTTGAGAAGTTTAAAAAATCTGTTGAGGAGTGGACCGGAAAGGAAATATCAAATAGCAGTCTTGACAATGCTATTGAGGTTTACAATAAAAACAGAGAGTTGCTTACAAGAATGTTCGAGCTGAGGAAGGCTGAGGAACCATTCATCACGGGACTGCATGCAATGTACATTGTTGTTTCTTCTCAGGTTGTTGATAAGGCTGAGCACAACGAGGTTCTTGAAAGCTTTCTTGAGAAGGTTGAGAATGGAGAGGTTGAGAACGACAGGGAGATTGGAACAAGGCTTATGCTTATTGGAAGTGAAGACTACGATGCTGAGCTTTTCAGACTGATAGAATATGGAATGAGTTACCCTGCAACATTTGTTTTCGAAGAGAACTGCACAGGCTCAAGGTACTTCTGGGGACTGGTAAAGGAGGATGGAGACAGAGTGATGGCTTTAGCAAAGAGATATGTTTATAGGGTACCATGTCCAGCAAAGGACTGGGCAAGAGGAGAGTTCTTTGGAAGGAGGAGATTTCAGTTCATCGAAGATGTCATAAAGGACTGGAACATTGAGGCTGTAATCATTGCACAGATGAAGTTCTGCGACCCTCACGAGCTTGACGTACCCTCACTCAGAGAGATGCTTGATAAAATGGGAGTGAGACATCTCCATCTTGAATTAGACTTGACGCAGCCTGTTGGGCAGTTCAGAACGAGAGTTGAGGCAATGATTGAGGCTATGGGTGAGGAGGATCTGTTTATCTGAGGTGATTGGTATGGAGGTTAAGGTTAGACCGTTTGACTGCTGGAACGATTTCAAGAACTACAGAATGAATTATTACAGGGAGTATCTTGAGGCAAAAGATAAGGGTGGCATAAGGTGGGCAGGCTCTGCCTGGGCTTTTGACCCGGTCCCTCAGGGGCTTGGTGAGGATGTTTATCCATTAACAGGAGAGCCCTATGGAGCAACTGCTGCTTTCTTCAAGGACTTCTCAATGAGAGCACTTGAAACAATTGAGAGGAAAGGAGCGGCAAGAGATCTTTGCGGGTACATGAGGAATTACTGGGGCAGCGTTGCAATGGATAAGTATCTGCTTGCAGATGGAAGCATAATTGAACCATTCCCAAAACCAGACTTCAACTTCACAATCCACATCTGCTGCTCTCATGCAAAATGGTATCATTATGCTGCGGAGCTTGAAGGAGGGGTACCAACCTATGCTGTTGACATATCAGTTGGACCTGGATATACATTGGATGAGAAAAAGATAGAGTATGTTGTCAGGCAGCTTGAGGATTCGATAACCTGGATGGAGAAAATCACAGGAAGGGAGTATGATGACGAGCTTCTGATAAAGGCTGTTGAGAATGAGGCAAAGTCGATGACATTGTGGGCAAAGATATGCAAGCTCAACCAGGCAAAACCAGCTCCAATGGAAGAAAAGAGCATGTTTTCATTCTATGTGCTCACTCTGATAAGGAGGAGCGATGAGAGGGTAGTTAAGCTTTATGAGCAGCTTTACAAGGAGGTTGAAAGCAGGGTTAAAAGAGAAATTGGTGCATTGAACTATGAACAATTCAGATTTGTTACAGATAACCCGCCACCATGGCCGTTCCTTAAGGTTTACCGCTACCTTGAGCAGAATTATGGTGCCGTGTCTGTAGGCAGTATTTACACATTCGGTCTGGGGGCTGCATGGCTTGGGATGGATGAAAAGGGAGAGAACTGGATCTGGGAGCCTGCTCAAACACCGGAGGAGGCTGGATTTGAGATCCACGACAGGAGAAGCGCACTCTGGTGGACAGCTCTGTTCAATCTGAAATACAGGGCTTCATGGCAGCATGAGTACTCTCACTGGGTGAGAAAGCAGGAGACGTACCAGATGGTCAAGGACTGGAATACGGATGCAATAATCATGCACCTCAACAGAGGATGTGAGCTCTGGAACATGTCAACCCTTGAGGTGAGGGATTATCTTGTCGGCAAAGGTATACCTGTGGCAACATACGAAGGAAACATGGCTGATCCAAGAGAGTTTGATGAGGCAAGAACATTCAATGTCATAGATTCATTCATGCAGAGCCTCGGAATTGAGAAGCTCTCCTGATTTTTTTATGGAGGTGATATTATGGCTGTGGCGGGAATAGATGTTGGAACAAAGATGACAAAGGTCGTGATAATGGATGAAAGCAGAAACATTCTATCCTATGTGATCGAGAGAACAGGCACAGATCACAAGAAGTCCTCGGAGGAGGCATTTGAGAAAGCACTGGAAAAGTCTGAACTGAATAGAGAGGATGTAAAAAAGATAGTTGCAACAGGATTTGGAAAGATTTCAGCTCCATTTGCTGATGATGAGATAACACAGGTAATTGCTGCTGGAAGAGGGGCATACTATGTAAAGGAGACTGCAAGAACAGTAATTGAGGTTGGCGCCGAGGAGAGCAGAGCAATTCAGCTTGATGATAATGGAAATGTCAAGGACTTCTCCTTAGCTGATAAATGTGCTGCTGGAGCAGGATCATTTGTTGATGCAATGATAAGGTACTTAGAAGTCACACCAGATGAATTCGGACAGCTTGCTTTGCAGGCAACAAGGGCAATTCCAATGAATGCCCAGTGTGTTGTTTTCGCTGAATCTGAAGTGGTTTCATTGCTTCATTCAAATGTACCCAAGGCTGAGATCTCGAGAGCTATCCACGATGCCATAGCAGATAGGGTTGCAGCAATAGCGAGAAGAATCGAGATAAAGGACGATGTCCTGCTGATTGGTGGACTTGCAAACGACATAGGCTTCATTGATGCAATGAGAAGGGAACTCGGAAAGGAAGTGCATGTTCCAGACAGTTATCCACCTGAGCTTGTTCCAGCGATAGGTGCAGCACTGTCAGCTTTGTGAGGAGGTGATAATTATGGTTACCGTGCAGGAAAGTGAATATTGGAGATGGCCCGAAACAATATGGGTTGATGAGAGTAAGAACTGGCAGGATGCCGAGGTGATAAGCTGTGGAATTGACCTCGGATCTGTTAGCACTCAGGCTGTTTTAATGGTAGACGGTGAGCTTTACGCCTACGCCAACATAAGAACAGGAACAAGTAGCACCGCAAGTTCAGAGAAGGCTGTCAACGCTGTACTTGAGAAAATTGGAGATATGACAAGGGAGAACATCCACTACATAGTTGGAACAGGATACGGGAGAGTTAGCATTCCCTTTGCAAACAAAACAATCACAGAGATAGCCTGCCATGGAAGGGGGGCAGTGTATGTTTACGGTAACACAGTGAGAACGATTCTTGACATGGGCGGCCAGGACCTCAAGGCGATAAAAGTTGACAGCAGAGGGAAGGTGATAAACTTCCTCATGAACGACAAGTGTGCAGCGGGAACTGGAAGGGGAATTGAGGTTGTCTGTGATATGCTATCTGTGCCGATAACAGAGGTTGGGGAACTCTCTCTCAAAGTGGATGAGGAGCCTGAGCCAGTCTCAACAACATGTGTTGTCTTTGCAAAGTCAGAGATACTCGGGCTTATAAGAAGGGGATGGAGCAAGGAGATGATTCTTGCTGCTTTCTTCAACGCTGTTTCAAGCAGGGTTGTTGAGCTGCTTGAAAGAGTGGGTGTCGAGCCCGACTTTGCAATAACAGGAGGAATTTCAAAGAACGTAGGAGTTGTCAGAAGGATAGAGAGAAATCTCAACCTGAAGGCACTGGAGCCCAAGATCGATCCCCAGCTTGCAGGAGCTATAGGAGCTGCATTATTTGCAAGAGCCCTCTACATAAAATCCAAAAAATAATCCTCCTTACCTCTTTTTGCGGTGAAAAAATGGGAGACACAATAACTGTAATCTTGGATGGAAAAAAGGTAACAGGAGAGAGGGGAAAAACCGTTTTAGAGGTTGCCCTCGGCAATGGATTTTACATACCCAACATATGCTACCATCCAAATGTTTCTCCTGGACCAAACAAAAAAGGAGCAGAGAGGGTTTTCAGAGGTGAGTATGAGATAGAAGGAGAGGCTGAAGAGTATGAGGGCTGCGGGCTCTGTGTTGTTAAAATCAATGGAGAGCTGAGAAAAGCCTGCATAACGATAGTTGAGGATGGAATCAAAGTAGAGATTGATGATGCTGATGCGATGGAGGAAAGGAGAAAGAATCTGGCAAGGATACTTGCAAATCATCCCCACGTCTGCATAACATGCGAATACAGAAACGGATGTGATAGAGTTCAGTGCATGTTTGGCTATGCTGTTGAGGAGAGATGCTGTGATCTTTTCCCGAGATGCGAGCTGAGATTTGTTTCCGAGTATATTGCTATCCCTGATTACACTCCAAAATATGTATTCCAGAATCTACCTGTCGTCGAGGAAAAGATGTACAGGTGGAACTGGAATCTGTGCATAAACTGCATGAGATGCGTTAGAGGATGCGTTGAGGTAAGAGAGGCTAATGCATTATCATTTACAGTTGTTGAAGGTAACGCAGTTGCTGGAAGGACTGGAAGGAGTGATGTTGAGTCGGGATGCAAGTTTTGCGGGGTTTGTGTTGAGATATGTCCGACAGGGGTGCCGAGGGATTTGAGGAGGAGGGCAAGCAACAAATGGAGGGACTCAATTGCAGAGAAAAAGCTACCTGTTCTGAAAGAGGTGTTAAAGCTTGAAGAGTCCGTAATTACTGATTTGCCAGAGACAGCTGGAGTTTTCAGGCTCTACGATGAGAGCATGGAAGTTGTTTACATAAAGGGAACAGAGAATTTGAGAGAGGGAATAATGGCAGAAATCGGAAAGGCTGCTTATTTTGACTATGAGGAGGATGAGATGTATACAATGAGGGAGAGCGAACTAATTCAGGAGTTTTTGCAGGCACATGGCAGGATGCCAAGGCTGAATGATGAGGTTGATGATCTTTTTGATATTTGAAGTGAAATTTCGGGTCCTTAGTTATTTGTAAGGGGTGTTTGGATATGGGAAAGGGTAGAAGAGTTGGAATAATAGGAGTTGGATGTTCAAAATTTGGGATTAGGGATGAACTGACTGTACAGGAATTAGCTTTTGAAGGTGTTAAAGAAGCTTTGGAGGATGCTGGTGTTACAAGGGAAGATATCGAGCTGAGTGTTGCTGGTACAGCAGGAACGAGAAGCTACGAGCTTATGCCTGCTGTGCCAATAAACGAATACTGCGGTTTTGCTGGCAGAGGCCCAATCAGAGTTGAGGCAGCATGTGCAACAGGAAGTGCTGCTGTTTACACAGCTTACACAAGCGTTAAGGCTGGAATAGCTGATCTGGCAATTGCAATAGGCTTTGAGAAGATGAATGAGGTAGATACTCCAACATCCTTGGCTGTTGGAGGAAGAAGTGGGAGCTATCTGTGGGAGTTCCATCAGTACGGCACAACCTTCCCGGGCTATTATGCAATGCACGCATCAGCCCACATGGCAAGGTATGGAACAACAGATAAACAGCTTGCCCTTGTTGCAGTCAAAAACCACAGAAATGCAGCAAAGAATCCAAAGGCTCAGTTTCAGAAGGAGATAAGCCTTGAAAAGGCTGTTGGTTCAAGATACGTTGCCTATCCACTGAGGCTTTTTGACTGCTCCGCAATAACAGATGGGTCATCTGCTGCTGTGATAGCAAGCGAGGAGAAAATAAAGGAGCTTGGAATTGACAATGCTGTCTGGATTGAAGGAGTTGGTTACAGCAGCGACACGGCAAACATGCCAAAGAGAGAGGACTATGCCGGTTTAAAAGCCACCGTTGAGGCGTCAAGAATGGCGTACGAAATGGCAGGAATTGAGGGCCCCGTAAAGGATTTGGATGTTGTGGCTCTGCATGACTGCTTCACAATAGCCGAAATCATGGCGTACGAAGATTTGGGATTCTGCAAAAAAGGAGAAGGAGGAAAGTTCATTGAGAATGGTGATTCAGACTTTGGAGGAAAGATCCCTGTTAACACGTTTGGAGGTCTGAAAGCGAAAGGTCATCCTCTTGGTGCTACGGGAGTGGCGATGTTCTATGAAATTGTCAAACAGCTCAGGGAGGAAGCGAAGGATCTTCAGGTTGATCTCAAAACATACAAGGGACTTACCCACAATATAGGTGGAACAGGGCATTTTGGATGGGTTTTTGTGCTGGGGGTGTGAAAGATGGGCGATGAGAAATTCAAGATGG
>JALURI010000203.1 GCA_027016965.1 Geoglobus sp. | reverse complement strand
ACAGACCCAAATTTCTGTTTGGCAGGTTAGCTCATGACAACTGCCCGAGAGCAGGTTATTATTCTGAAGGGCAGTTTGCTGAGACATTTGGCGAGCAGTACTGTGTTGTGGGATTGGGATGCAAGGGACTCATATCATACTGCCCTGCACCGGGTGGAGGCTGGATCAACAAAATTGGAGGTTGTCCAACTTTTGGAGCACCATGTCTTGGCTGTACTGAGCCAGAATTCCCTGACGGAGCATTATCACCATTCCTGAAACCACCTGATGGGGTTGTTATGACAAAGACAATCATCAAGAGAATACTTGGTGGGATATATCAGGCATATTCCCTCCAAAAGGGGGGTGAGAGGAAATGAGCACTTCAAAAACAATCTTTATTGAGCCGATGACAAGAATAGAAGGACATCTTGGCATTAAAGTTGATATAGATGTTGACAAAAGGGTTGTAGTTGATGCCCATTCAACGGGAGTTATGTTCAGGGGATTCGAGAAGATAATGGAAGGAAGGGACCCTCCCGATGCCATATGGATTTCCCAGAGAATATGCGGTGTGTGCCCAACTCCACATGCAATAGCATCAGCCGAGGCTCTTGACATGGCTTTAAACACCTCACCACCACCAATGGCTATTTTGCTGAGAAATCTGGCTGATGCATTTGAGATAATATACGACCACACCCTGCACTGGTTTCAGCTTTCAGGTCCCGATTATTCTGCAGCAATAGTTGGTGAAAGAAACCCCACCTGGATGAAGGAGGCTGAAAGCTTAAATGCCGAATACAGAGACATCCATGGATTCTCCACTGTAGGAGAGATAATGAAAGAAATGGTGCCTCTGGAGGGAAAACTGTGGCTTGAAGCCCTCAATTATCAGAGGATAGCAAAAGAATGCCTCGTTATGGTGGCTGGAAAATATCCACACCTTGCCACAGTGATTCCCGGCGGAATAACAGTATCCACAACCATTGGCAGAGCGCAGGAGATGCTTTTTAGATTCCTTGAGCTTGTACCATGGGTGAAAATAATGGTCTTTATTGCAGAGGATATTTTCAGATTTCTTCAAGAGAGAGAGTATGAGGAGGTTGGTGTGAGAAAAGCAAATCTGATAAGCTACGGTGCAGGGGAGAATCCAGAGATTTATGATGGGAAATATGAGAACATGGATGAGTGGGGAGCTGCAAGAGAAGTCACCCCCGGTGTTGTTATTGATGGAAAGCTTGTGACAAACAGGCTCACTGAAATACATCTTGGGGTGCAGGAATACGTTACTCATTCATTCTACGAGGAATGGGACGGAAGGGATGTTGAAAAAGATCCTCTTGGTAACGAGGTTTCACCAAGACATCCCTGGAACAAGGACACAAGACCAAAACCTGAAAAGATGGAGTGGAATAGCAAATATTCCTGGGTTACAGCACCGAGATGGATGGATAAAGGAAAGGTTCATGTGGTTGAGGCAGGTCCAATTTCAAGAATGTGGACAACTGCAGCCTCAGGGAAGGTTGAAGGTTCAACGGGTAGTTCTTTGAAGTTCACACTCCCGAAAACCAGTATAGTTGGTTTACCAGAAGAGTTAAACAGAGAAATGGAGCTTGAGTGGAAAATACCGGATAGTGTGAATGTTGTTGAGAGGTTGAGGGCAAGGATATACTATCTGGCTTATATGACAAACATAGCATTCGGAGAGATAATCAAGGTCCTTGAATACTTAAAGAACGGAAAAACTCAGGTTTTCAGTGAATTTGAAAGACCAAAGTGGAGCTTAGGTGTCGGTCTGACCGAGGCTGGGAGAGGTGCCCTTGGACACTGGATTGTTGTTAAGGACGGAAAGATTCACAGATATCAGGTTGTGACTCCCTCCAATTTCAACGCCTCTCCCAGGGATAGTGAGGGCAACAGAGGGCCGTATGAAGAGGCGCTGATTAACACACCAATAATGGAGGAAGGAGACGCAGCGAACTGGGATGGGGTCGATGTGGTCAGAACGATCAGGAGCATGGACCCATGCCTTGCCTGCGGTGTGACAGTTTACAAGGGTAAGTCGTTGATAAAGAGAGTGATTGGAGGCGAACAGAGGTGATTGAAATGGGTGTTAGCTATGTTCTGGATGATCCGTGGGAAAAATACGTCTACAGATTCTCTGAAATGATCAAAGAAGGTGTGGAGATAAAAATATCATATGGGGGGGTTGAGGCAGGGCTAAATTTTGATGTCAAGGCTCTTGAGAATCTTGCCAATCTTTTTGAAAAAGGAGTTCCATTGGAGGTTGCAATCGGTATAGATTTACCCAAGATGCTTTCAAGCATAGAGGGGGATGTGCTTGACATAAGCATGAAAACAAAGGATGCTGAAATGACATTCAGGTTGAGCGGAGAAACTCTCTCTGAATTTAAGAGAGCAATGCAGCACAACCCAATTGATGGAGAAGTCCTTCTAATGGTTTCAAAGTTTCTAAGAAGGCTGGTGAGTTAGATTGACTTCCAGGGGATGGATAAAACTGAAAAACTTTAAACTTCCATTTAAGCACAAAATAAAGCTCAAATTTGCAAGTTTAGCCTTTAGGGGAAAAATCAAAGCTGACTACAAATATAATGGAGATTGGATTACAATATATGTGGAGTTTGAAGGGAGTATGCTTGAAAGGGTCATCAGCGAGTTCAGAGAGATAATGAGGGAGTGGGAGAAGCAAAATTACTGATCAAATTTTTTATAAATTTTTTTGATTATTTCTGCTATAACTTCCAGAATACTATTGATCTTTTCGGCGGTTTCCTTAGACAGGCCAATGCCATAGGACAAATCCCTGGGGTGACAGCCAACTATGTACATGGTCTCAGGCAACACACCTAGGGATTTCCCAAGT
>JALURI010000202.1 GCA_027016965.1 Geoglobus sp. | reverse complement strand
CCCTTATTATTCCCCTCCTTCCAACCTCGGCGGTGAGCAGATAGCTATCCCCTGCATAAACATCCACACTTTTGCCTTGTAATCCATCGGCATGAATTACGTAATGCTTTCCCTTCTCCTCAACAACTGCAACAGTTTCGTTTATTTTTTCCATCTTCATGGGTTCAATGTCAATGCTTATTCCAAGCTCATCTTCTATCATCTTTATCCGCTTACCCTTTCTTCCTATCAGATGGGGAATCTCATCCTCAGGAACGTAAACCACTGCCTTTCTGTTGCTGACAGCCCTTATCTCATAAACAGACACAATGTCCCTTATCTTGCTATCAACAGCGTAGGCAACAAGCCTGTTCTCTGTTTCGCCCTCAACTGGCATCACAACAACCTGCTCCCCGTAGGTGTATATCTCATACTCAACTGTCCTGGTTTCAAAATCCGTCACCTCTATAACAGGTCTTGCAAGATCCGCCTCGGTCATTCCATGGGGAACCTTAACTGTGAAGCTGAGCTCGTAAACCTTCTCAATTTTGCCCCTGTCTATGAAGATAACTGTGTCAACAACCTGGGGGATGACTCCAAGTTCAACCCTCCCAATCATTCTCTGAATTGCATCTATTGCTCTTGTTGCATGGGTAACGCCTATCATCCCAACACCAGCTAACCTCATATCTGCAAAAACCTGAAAGTCAGAGGTCTTTCTCACCTCATCGTATATTGTGTAATCAGGCCTCACAAGCAAGAGCACATCTGCTGTAAGGCTCATATCTCCCTCAAGAGGAGCATACTGTGTAATTTCATCCTTCACCATCAGATCTCTTGGACTCTCCATAGTCTTGACCATGAAGCCGTTTTCCATGAGATAATTGGCAACACTGGCTGCAAATGTTGATTTTCCTGCTCCTGGAGGACCTGAGATCAGTATACCCCTTTGCTTCTCAATGAACCTTTTTTTGAGCTCCTCACTAATTCCATAATCGTCAAGGGTTGCTTTTGCAATTGGTCTTACCGCCGTGATTTCCATTCTATCTGAGAAGGGTCTTTCAGCTATCGCTATCCTCAATTCTCTGAGCTGAACAACAGTAACACCATTTCTTTCAATCTCAATGCTGCTGTCTTCATCCTGAGATGCAGCTTCGAGTATTTCATGGGCTATTGCTCTCAGTTCATCAGGATTAAGGGGGGTGTCGGTTATTCTGACAAGTTTTAGATCTCCTATCTTTCCTCTTTTCGCATATACAGGTACACCTTCCCTCAGATGGACACTTGCAGTATCTTCTGTAAAGAATTCAATTATTTTTGTTTTTTCAGGCTCCACAACCTCTCTTCCGACATATATTGCAGATATCCCCTTGGAAACTGCGACTGTGTACTGGACTCTGTCACCAGTTACAAGAACCGCATTTTCCCTTTCAGCTATGTCTCTGATCATGTTGTCAATCTCTCCTCCCTTTGCAAGCCTTATCTGATCAGGACTCGGTCTGGTGCCAAGAAATGTCACCTTGTTTCCGGATTTTTTGCACATGTCCCGTATCCTCTGTATTTCTTCAAGACCCTGGAACCCAGTCATTCTGCCAAAATTTGCCTGGGCTTCAAGTTCTGCAACAACAGCTTCAGGGATTATCACTGTTCCCTTGATTTCTCCTTTTTCAATCATCTTTGAAATTCTTCCGTCTGCAATCACACTTGTGTCTATTACATACTTCATTTTAACCCCTCCAGTTTTGTGAAAAAGCATGTATAGTTGCCTGTGTGACAGGCACTGCCATGCTGTCTTACAATGTAGAGAACAGCATCCCCATCACAGTCAACTCTTATCTCCACAATCTCCTGAACATTCCCTGACTCCTCTCCCTTCATCCAGAGTTTATTTTTGCTTCTGCTGAAGTAATGAGCCTTTCCTGTGTTTACAGTTTTTTTGAGAGCCTCTTCATTTGCATATGCCAGCATCAGAACCTCCTTTGTTTCAAAATCCTGAGCTATCACAGGAACAAGTCCTTCATTGTTGAATCTGATCTCCATTACAGAATTTTAACCGGAAATGTTTATAAATTTAAGTAGTTTAATAGTGGTGGTGATGAAATGAAGAGGGTACCTTCCGGCATTCTCAACCTTGACTCTCAGCTTGGTGGTGGTTTTCCTGCAGGTAGTGTTGTTCTGATGATCGAAGATCCAGGAGCTGGAGCTGAAGTGTTTTCGTACCATTTTATTCACGAAGGCATAAAAAATGAAGATAAGTCCCTTTACGTCTCTACCAATGATACTGCGGAGGAAATTAAAGAAAGCATGATCCTTTATCTCAAAATAAACGAGAATGATCTGAAAACGGTAAAATTCCTTGATTTCATGGGAGCGAGAGTGGGTAGCATCGGTTTAAGGGAAAGCCTGACCCTTTCCGGAGATCCCTACAACAGGGTCATTACGGAGTGTGCAAAGGATTACAGGAGAGCTGTCATCAACAACCTTGGATATTTCGCCGAAGACTATGACCGAAAAACTGTCCTCAACATGCTCGAATCGATGGCAATAAGCGCAAGAAAGAACGAATCTGTAATAGTGGTTCTCTTTACAAAGGGGATGTTTGAACCAAGTTTTGAGACCGCTGTAAAGCAGGTTGTTGATGGAATCATTGAACTGAGCATAAGGGAGGCTGAAACAGAGATTCAAAGGAGACTGAAGGTTATAAAACTTAAAAGAACCCTTGTTCCAAAATCTATATTCAGATACGATATCACAGACAGAGGAATAAGAATGGAGTCTGTGACAAGGGTTTTATGAAGATATATCAGGGAATAATTGAAATTGATGACCTCAGGGATTTTCTGAAAAAAATTCCAGAAGGATGTGTTTTCATTGATGCAGATTATGTGCTCAGCATTGATACTGTCAGATTTGCCATAAAAAAGGCAATTGATTCCTGGAATCGGGGGAGAAGAGTTTCGAAAAATCTTTCAATGGAAATTTTACTTCACTTTTCTGCTACAAGACAGATAAATCATGCAATTAAGGCTGGATTAAAGGAAGGCATAAACAGAGTTGTAGTTGTGGAGCTCAACTCATGCATCGATTTTCTCCAGTACCACCATTTCACAGAATGCAAGGTTCTGGAGATCAGTATGGAAAAGCTGAGGAGAGTTGCCGAATTCTATGGGATAGATAAAAGGGAGATTGAAATAACCGGATGGGAAAAACTTGACCTTCTTGTAAGGGAGAGGATAACTCTTTTTTCAATCTCAAAATAGTTATAAATTCCATTAAACAAACTCCATCAATGTGGGGGAATGATGAGAAAATCGAAATGGCAGGGGAAATAATTGCAAACGCAAAGCATGCTGTTGTTTTCACAGGAGCAGGTGTCTCTGCTGAAAGCGGGGTTCCTACCTTCAGGGGAAAAGATGGACTGTGGATGAGGTACGATCCTGAAGAGGTTGCATCAATAACAGGATTCAGAAGAAATCCGAAAGCATTCTGGAATTTTTCGAAAGATCTCTTAATGAAGAAAAAAGCTGATCCAAATCCAGCTCATTACGCAATAGCAGAACTTGAGAAGATGGGCGTAGTGAAGGCTGTAATAACCCAGAATGTTGACATGCTGCACCAGAGAGCGGGAAGCAAAGTTGTCTATGAGCTTCATGGTTCTATGGAAAATATTGACTGCCTCGATTGTGGGAAAACGTACAGGTGGGAGAAAATTGAGAGAATTCTTGAGAAGGATGAAGACGTGATGTGCAGTTGTGGGAGTCCGTATTTAAAACCGAGGGTTGTGCTTTTTGGTGAGCCGTTGCCGCAAGACGTTCTTTCTTCAGCAATCGATGAAAGCAAAAAATGTGATGTGTTCATAGTAGTTGGATCGTCTCTTGTTGTCTATCCGGCTGCAAATCTGCCCATGTATGCAAGAAGCTCTGGTGCAAGACTCATAATTGTGAATGCTGAAAGAACACATGCAGATAGCTATTTCGATGTTGTGATCCATGGAAAGGCTGGAGAGGTGATGCCAAGGATTGTAGAGGTTGTGAAAAGACTCAGGCATTAAATAAATTTTCCAGATAAAAGGGTTTAAATTAAAAATCCTCGAATGTTTAGGCACTGGGAATCAAAAAATTATTAAAGATGAGTGTGGTAGGTAAAATACTTCTTGATCCAGAGGTGTTCCTATGATTGACAGTAATATTTTTGAGAAAATGCTCAGAAAACCGAAGATTTTCAAGAACAGGGATGTTCTAAGGCACTCATACACGCCTGAATACCTTCCCCATAGAAGAGAGCAGATTGAATCGGTTGCATCAATTTTGCTTCCTGCACTGCAGGGGGAAACCCCTTCAAACATACTGATATACGGAAAAACCGGAACCGGAAAAACAGCAACTGTAAAATTCGTTGGTAGGCAGCTTGAAGAAGCTGGAAAAAGGATGAATGCACACTGCTATGTGCATTACCTTAACTGTGAGATAATAGACACCCAATACCGTGTTCTCGCAACTCTGGCAAAGGTTCTTGGCAAAAATGTGCCAATGACTGGCTGGCCAACAGATCAGGTTTATGAAGAGCTAAAGGATGCGATAGATAGAAAAGATCAGACAATAATCATAGTTCTGGATGAGATAGACAAACTTGTGAGGAAGGGAGATGATGTGCTTTACAATCTTTCGAGAATAAATTCAGAGCTTGGCAATGCACGGGTCAGTCTGATCGGGATCTCCAATGATCTGAAATTCAAGAACTTCTTGGATCCGAGAGTTTTGAGTTCCCTCAGTGAAGAGGAGATAGTATTTCCTCCATACAATGCTACACAGCTTGAGGACATACTTGCTCAGAGAGCAGAGCTTGCATTTTACGATGGGGTCCTTGAAGAAGGGGTGATCCCCTACTGTGCTGCTCTTGCAGCTCAGGAACACGGAGATGCAAGAAAAGCCTTGGATTTACTGAGAATAAGCGGTGAGATTGCGGAATCAAACCAGAAGGAGAAGATAACGAGAGAGCATGTGAGGGAGGCAGTGAGAAAGATGGAATGTGATCATGTTGTTGAGGCTGTCAAGACACTTCCAAACCAGAGCAAGATCGTTCTTTTTGCCATGATTCTCTTGAATAACAGCGGAAAGAGGAAGTTTACCACAGGGGAGGTTTTTGCAGTTTACAAATCCCTTTGCAGAAAGATCGGGATGGATGTGCTCACTCAGAGAAGGGTCAGCGATCTGATCTCTGAGCTTGATATGTTGGGGATAATAAATTCGATAGTTATATCGAAGGGTAGGTATGGAAGAACGAGAGAAATAAAACTTGATGTTCCTGTTGATGCTGTGAAGGAGGTGATACTTGACGATTACAGATTTGGAGTTTTGAGGAAGTACGAACGCAACATTCTGAATTCTTCTCTTGATCACTTTGAATGAATTTCAAGAAATCTGTCAATTTTTTCTTTTTCTGGAAAGTTTCTCGCACCTATTCTCTGAATGCAGTAACTTGCAGAGAAGTTTCCTGTAAGTAAACAGACTTCAAGGCTGAATCCCTTCATGTAAGCGTAGAGAAAACCTGCTGCGAATGCATCTCCTGCTCCTGTTGTGTCAACAACCTCTACTTTGAATGCTTCTGCCTCCACTCTTTCCTCATTTCTTATCACCATACCCCCTTCTGAACCTTTTGTAATGACTGACATCTTAACATAATTTTCAACACCCTCAAGCATTCTGTATTCATTTTCAGAGAGAAACAGAATATCTGTGCTTGCCAGAAGTTCCCTCAACTCGTCTATCCCAAGCTTTGAGTATGGATAGCCTGGATTGAGAATTACAGTTTTTCCGAACTTCTTTGCTTTTCCTGCTATTTCAACGTGCGCATCGAGACTTCTCTCAGAAGGGAATGGGTCAAGGTAGAAGTACTGTCCCCATTCATAGTCCTCCTGTCTCAGGAAGGGATAAAACATTCCGGATGCATTTGGATAAACAAAGAACGTTCTTTCACCGTTACTGTCTACAAAAACATCCACTCTGCCTGTTTCGGTATTCAAAACCCTGAACAGACAATCCACTCCAGCCTTCTCCATCTCATTTCTGTAAAAAATCCCGTCATCATCATCTCCAATGGTGGAAACGAATCTTGCTTTAACTCCAAACTTGGCAAGACCAAACATAACATTCCCTGCAGCTCCACCAGCATGTTTTTCAGTTTTTCTCACAATTGCATGCCCACCTTTTCCGGGGAACTCATCAATCAGGCATATTCTGTCAATGAGGGCAGGTCCAACTCCTGTGATCACATGCAGTGTTGAATATTTTTTTATTAAATCTTTTTGAAATCCCCAATGAGAATTATCTCACCTTGGATGTATCATACCCTGATGACAATGTTTATATTTCGAAACCCTGTTTAGGCAGATACTTTTAAATAACCTTACCATCAGCCTGAAAGGCTGGCTGTAATGGTGATTGAAGATGGGTAGGATAAGGAGATTGCAGAAGAGAAAAACAAATCCGAACCTTGTCAGGCTGATAGATGATCTGCTTGAGGCATCTGCAGAGAATGATGCAAGGGTGTGGAGGGAGATTGCAGAGAGACTTTCAAAACCCCTCGGAAATTATGCTGAGGTGAACATTGGAAAGCTTGAAAGATACGCAAAGGAGGGAGAAACTGTCCTTGTTCCGGGGAAAGTTCTTGGATCGGGAGAACTTTCAAAGCCTTTGACAGTTGCTGCATGGAGATTCAGCCAGAGTGCCAGAGAAAAAATAGAGAAAGTAGGAGGGAAATGTCTGACTATTTCAGAGGCTATCAGACAGAATCCTGGGGGAAAGAAGGTCAGGATTATTGTGTGAGGTGATCTTAATGAGTGTAAACGTTAGGAGGGTTTTGAAAACTCTCGGTGATAATTTCAGGATTATAGATGCCGAAGGCCACATTCTCGGAAGACTTTCAAGCTACATTGCAAAAAGGTTGCTTGAGGGGGAGAGAATAGTTGTTGTAAATGCTGAGAAGGTTATAATCACCGGAAACCCGGAAAACGTGTTTGAGAGATACAAGGAAAAATACGACAGAGGGAGCAAGGAAAAGGGGCCCTATTTTCCAAGACATCCTGAAAAAATATTCAAAAGAACTGTCAGAGGAATGCTTCCATGGAAAACAGGAAAAGGAAGGGAAGCTTACAGAAGATTGAGGGTTTTCATTGGTGTTCCGGATGAACTTAAGAATAAAGAGCTTGAAAAAATTGAAATTGCTCTTTATGAGAAAGTTTCAAAGTCAGAGAGATACGTTCTGCTTGAGGATATTAGCAGTTACCTTGGTTTTGAGGTGAAAGCATGAAGGTTATTGTCACAAGTGGAAAAAGGAAGACAGCTGTAGCAAGGGCGACTGCAAGACCCGGGAAGGGTAGGATAAGAATCAACAGGATTCCGATTGAGATAATTGAGCCTGAAATGGTGAGACTGAAGTTAATGGAGCCGGTAATCATAGCAAAGGACATTGCAAACAATGTTGACATTGATGTGAAGGTGGAAGGTGGTGGAGTGATGGGGCAGGCTGAGGCTGCAAGAACTGCAGTTGCGAGAGCCCTTCTTGAATTTGCAGGAGATCCTGAGCTGAAGAGGATGTTCATTGAGTACGACAGAACCTTGCTCGTCAATGATGTGAGAAGAAAGGAACCAAAGAAACAGGGAGGAAGAGGAGCAAGAAAGAGAAGGCAGACTTCATACAGGTGAATTTTTCATGTTTCCAGTTAGATGCTTTACCTGCGGAGCTGTGATTGCCCACAAGTATGAGGATTACAAAGCACTCATTGATTCAGGGAAATCTCCAAAAGAGGCTCTTGATGAGCTGAAAATAAAAAGATACTGTTGCAGAAGAATGTTTCTGACATATAAATCTGTGCTGAAAGAGTTTGCTCGGTATCATGGGGCCGTGGGGTAGCCTGGTTATCCTGCGGCGTTCGGGACGCCGTGACCCGAGTTCAAATCTCGGCGGCCCCACTAAGAGGGGTGATGATATTTGAAAAAAGCATTTCCGTTTGAGTATACAAGATTTGAGAAGGCAAGAATTATCGGTGCAAGAGCATTGCAGATTGCAATGGGAGCACCGGTTCTTATTGAAACGACTGCAAAAAATCCTCTCGATATTGCAAAGGATGAGTTTGAGAGGGGAGCAATTCCAATAACAGTCAGGAGGAGAAGGGATGCATTTGTCTGGCTTCAGAGACATGACCTCTTCTGAGGTGAATCCAGAATGATAATTGAGGATGTAGTTTACAGAATTCTGTTTGACAGCAGGGGAAACCCAACTGTTGAATGTGAGGTTTTTGCAGAAGGATTTTCAGGAAAAGCAATAGCTCCTGCCGGAGCATCTACAGGCAGTGAGGAAGCGGTTGCTGCAGATCCTTTCAAGATCGAAGAAATTGAGGAGAGGGTTTCAACAGCACTGATAGGGCTTGATTTGTATGATCAGAGGGAGATTGACAGAACACTAAAAGAGGAGGACGGAACCGATAATTTCTCAAGCATCGGTGGAAATTTTGCAATAACCGCAAGCATAGCATGTGCAAAAACCGCTGCAAATTCCCTCCAGCTTTCTCTTTTTCAGTATCTTTCTGGCATTCTTGCTGAATCGATACCATATCCTCTTGGAAACGTTATAGGTGGAGGAAGGCATGCTGAGGGTTCAACTGATATCCAGGAGTTCCTGATAGTCCCTGTGGGAGCAGAGACCTTTTTTGAGGCTCAGTACATAAACACAAGGGTTCATGCTGAGCTCAAAAAAATGTTTAGAGAGAGAGGTATTTTTTGTGCCAAGGGAGATGAAGGTGCCTGGGCTGCACAGATAACAGATGATCAGGCATTTGAGATTTTAAGCGAGGCAATTGGCAGAATTGAGGACAAGCATGGTGTTGAGGTTAGGATAGGCGTAGATGTGGCAGCAACAGAGCTGTTTGATGGAGAATATTATGTTTACAAAGACAGAAAATTGAGCAGGGAAGAACAGATACAGTACATGGCAGAGCTGGTAGATAAATATGAGCTTCTTTACGTTGAGGATCCGCTTCATGAGAATGACTTTGAGGGCTTTGCTGAATTGACATCTCAGGTAAAGGCAATGGTGTGTGGTGATGATCTGCTTGTTACAAATGTTGAAAGAATTGAAAA
>JALURI010000201.1:4496-9120 GCA_027016965.1 Geoglobus sp. | reverse complement strand
TCTCAATTTTTTCAACCTTCTGACCATCAACAACCCCAAGAACCGCTCTCCCAAGATCTGTTTCTGCCACTATGAGCTCTATGGGGTTTGCTGAGGCCACATAAATGCTGCAGACAGCCGGATGGGATTTGATGGGATTCATCACATTTATGGGAAAAGCATTTTCAACAAAAACAACAAACACATGGCTTGCTGCTATCTTCAATGCATTTTCTGCTGCAAGCTTTTTCAGGGTTTCATCATTGCCTGTAACTCTTGTAAGTTTCGGTGCTGCTTCGTTCATTGCAACCGCACATTTTATGCCAGGTACAGACGTGAGCAGAGCCCTGAATATGTCGTCGCATGTAAAAATGGTGAAGTTTGCCTGACCAACTACAACCTGGTATCTGTTTTCCGGGTTCTTTATACCAACAACCTCCAGCTTCATGATTTGAAATTGAGATTGCTTGGTGATAACACTTTCGAATATTGGAGCTATACGAAACATTTATTTGATTGATTATGACAGGGTAAGCGGGGGTTGAAATGGAAGAGTTGCTTGTTTACATGAACGGCAGGTTTGTGCCAGAGAGTGAAGCGAGGATAAGCGTGTTTGACCGGGGCTTTCTTTACGGTGATGGAGTATTCGAGGGTATAAGAGCATACAACGGCAGGGTCTTCAGACTTTATGAGCACATCGACAGGCTTTATGACTGTGCAAGGGTGATAGACCTCAGCATCCCAATTTCAAAGGAAGAATTTGCTGAAGGCATTCTCGAAACCCTCAGAAGGAACAAACTCAGAGATGCTTACATCCGCCCCATTGTGACGAGAGGAGTTGGTGACCTTGGACTTGATCCAAGAAAGTGTGAAAATCCCAATGTAATTATCATAACAAAGCCATGGGGCAAACTTTACGGAGATCTATACGAAAAAGGCTTAACAGCAGTAACGGTGGCTGTAAGAAGAAATCCAATTGATGCACTCCCACCAAACATAAAGTCTCTCAACTACCTTAACAATATCCTCGCAAAAATTGAGGCAAACGCAAAGGGAGGAGATGAGGCTATTTTCCTGGATCACAGTGGATACATCTCGGAGGGGAGTGGAGACAACATATTCGTTGTGAAGAATGGAGTAATTGCAACCCCGCCAACTCTGAACAATCTGAAGGGAGTCACTAGAATGGTTGTTCTGGAAATAATCCAGGAACTGGATCTTCCATTCAGGGAAATGAACATAGGGCTGTTTGATCTTTACTCTGCAGACGAGATATTTGTCACTGGTACAGCAGCAGAGATAGCCCCCGTGACAGTTATAGACGGCAGAAAGGTCGGAAATGGAAAACCAGGAGAGACAACAAAGCTTCTGATGGAGAAATTTAGAGAGAGGACCGAAAAGGAGGGTGTTGAGATCTACAAGTGATTGAGGATGAGGTTCACGCTTATAGTCGAGCTTGAAGATAAACCTGGTCAGCTCCTCAAGGTGATAGAACCAATATCAAAGATTGGCGGGAATGTCATAAGCGTGGTTCACGACAGGCACAAGGTCTCACCATTGAAGAGAGTTCCCGTTGAATTTGTCATAGACATAGATACCGATAAAGTTGAAACCCTCCTGAACAGAATCAAAGAGTCTGGGGTACATATCCGAAGCATAAATGAGGTGAGAATGCTCTATACAGAAAGCTTTCTGCTTATTGGCCACATCATACACACCGATCTCAGCGACACAGTCAACAGAATTGATGAGACCGGTTTTGCTGAAGTGGTTGAGATTCACATCACAATGCCAAAGGTGAATGAGCCATCAACAGCAATTGTTACCATCTCTGCAAGGGGAAAGGAAGAGCTCAGCAAAGCAAGAGAAATTCTGAGAGAGATATGTGAAAGAAAGGATATTCTGGTTATAGAGCCTTTGAACGAGGAGTCATCATGATAGAAATAGCATTGATCGGTTTTGGGACTGTTGGTAGAGGATTTACAAGAGCTCTCATTGATAACAGGGACATAATCGAGAAGAAAATTGGAAAATTCAGAGTAACAGCCATATGCGACTCAAAAAGCTCAATTACAGGGGATTTCAAGATAGATGATGCTCTCAAATACAAGCTTGAAATGGGAAGACTCCCGGAAACCAGAAATGCTGAAGAGATAATTGAGCTGGGAGATTTTGATGTCCTTGTTGAGACGACTCCAACAGATGTTTTTTCTGGAGAGCCGGGGCTGAGCTACATAAAAAAGGCTCTTGCTTCAGGGAAGGATGTGATAACCTCCAACAAGGGACCACTGGTTGTTGCATATCGCGAGATAATGATGCTTGCTGAAAGACACGATGCAAGAGTTGGATTTGAGGCAACTGTGGGTGGAGCGATGCCTGTTGTCAAGATGATAAGGGATGAGCTTGCTGGAAATAGAATCAAAAGGATAAGAGGGATCCTGAACGGAACTACCAATTACATACTATCCAGAATGGAAAAGGAAAAGGCACCCTACCCGCAAATTCTCAGTGAGGCTCAGGAACTCGGTATTGCTGAGGCTGATCCGAGCTACGATGTTGAGGGAGTGGATGCAGGTGCAAAGCTTGTCATACTCGCAAATTCAGTTTTTGGTATAAACGTAAAATTTGATGATGTGGATATCAGAGGTATTACAAGAATAACCCCTGAAGCTTTTGAGATTGCAGTTGAAAAAGGATATACAATACGGCTTATAGCTGAAGCAGATGAAAATGGGAACCTCGATGTCTCTCCAAGGCTTGTAAAGCTCACAAATCCTTTGGCAGTATATGGCACTTTAAATGCTGTGCTGATTGAGACAGATCTGGCAGGAGAAGTCTTTGTCATTGGAAGAGGAGCGGGAGAAAAGGAAACGGCAAGTGCTTTAATCTCAGACCTGGTTGATTTTTATGGAAATGGTAGTTTTCATTAAATTTCTCATTGGACTGATTTTTCTTTTGTGGGCAAGCAGACTGGATTTGAGAAGCAGAATAGTGCCGAATAGTGTTTGGAAGCTCTTTCTGCTTGTACTGACTCCATTCACTCTTTACGAGGTGGTGTTCATTCCTCACTCTAACCTGGAACTTATGCTTGCTCTTTTCCAGCTTTTCTTTGTTTCGGGAATTGCACTGGCTTTTTACTATCTCGGATTTTACGGTGGAGCTGATGCAAAAGCACTGATTGTTCTCTCAATACTGTTTCCATTTTATCCAGAGTTTGGACCGTTTCCATTGCTTTACAATGGCATTTCTTTTTCATTTTCAACACTTGCAAATTCTGTAATATTCGCACCTCTTTTCGCAATTTTCTTCTTTTTCAGAAATCTGGCAAAAGAAGGATTTACGAATCTTAAAGAATCAGTTCTTTACTATTTCATAGGAATGAAGGTTTATGCAGACAGAATCCCGGAACACCATTCACTCCTGGAATTTATCGATGAGAATGGGAATTTGGTAAGGGTAAAAAGAGGAGTTGAGCCAGATAAACAAATGGTTGAAAGACTGCAGGTTGCGAGAAAAAGAGGGATAATTGAGAAGATATGGATAACGCCTCAGATACCATTCATAGTTTTCATGACAATAGGCTACACAATATCGTTTATTCTGGGAGATGTGCTCTCATCTGCTATCTTGATACTTCTTTCCAATTCCTAAGATACTCTCTTTTTTGAAATCATAAAAGATCTTCTCGTCCCTGCCATATCCAAGCTTTAAAACGTGGGAATTATTAACCTCTCCGACGACATCTGCATTGAGTCCGTAATCTCTGAAAATTTCTGCAACATCCTCCCCATCCTCTGCTGTGCAAACAAACCCACATGCCGGATAGCATTTCAGCCATTGCACAATGTCAGCCCCTTCTGGCATTGGAATTCTATCGAGATCAACAAGACCACCAGCATTGCTCACTTCAAGAAGCATTGCCAGGGTACCGAGAATGCCAGCATTGCTCACATCTTTCGCTGAATTGACCATATTATTCTCTGCAAGATAAATCATCGATTCAAATTGCCTGACAAATGCATTTTCGGGTTTTGAAGTGGAGTCAAAGTTGTAGGGTAGTTTTTCATGGAAACTTCCATCTGTGTCAACTGCAACAACTATATCATCTCCATCTCTCGCATTGTTTGACCTCAGGAGTTTTCCTTTCTTTCCAATTCCAGCCATAGCAACGTCAATTGAGTTTTTGCTGCTTTCAGGATGGAGATGTCCCTTAACCATTTTTATCCCGAACAGATTCACACCCCTCTTAACCCCGGAAAGAATTTTTTCCAGATCATCAGAACTTTTTGCTGAAATGACGTTAACTGCCATTGCAGGTCTTGCTCCCATGGCGTATATATCATGCACATTCACGAGAATGGAAACAAAACCAGCCCATTTCAGGTCAGCCTCAACAACCTTCTCCCATATCCCATCTGCCGTTAAAACAATCTCGTGCTCTTCAAGACTCATGAATCCTGCATCCTCACCGAAGAACTCTCCAACCAGATCCCTGAATATCCATGAGTGTCTCTTCCTCAGAATTCCCTGATACTCTCTCAGGGATCTGATGATCTCTGAAAGCGTTGGTTTGAAGGATGACATCAATACACGTTTCTGTTTTCACCCACTATATTTTTTTCTCACTTCAATCCATCAAGAGTTG
>JALURI010000201.1:0-4486 GCA_027016965.1 Geoglobus sp. | reverse complement strand
AGAGAGAGGTGTGGGTTGCAGTAACGTGAGATTTTTTGCCCCATTGGCGCATCAGAGTTGTTGAAGATGGACAATAAATTTTAACCTCCCTGTCATCATTCATTCATGAGGTTTGTTTTTGTTGAATCAAGCCTTGAGACGGTGCCGAAAGAGGTCCAGTACCACCCTGATGTTGTGAGAAGTGCAGAAAGAAAAGGGAAGAGGCCTGAAAATATCATCTTAGATGATTCACTTCATCACAGGTCCATGAGCTCTCTTGAAAAAAGGGAGAAGAGGGGCAGACCTGACATAGTCCATCAATGTCTCCTTGCACTCCTTGATTCAGATCTTAGAGATTTTGAGATTTTTGTTCACACGGTTGATGAAAAGATAATCTGGATAAACAGGGAAACGAGACTGCCAAGAAACTACAACAGATTCATAGGGTTGATGGAAGATCTGTTTGACAGGGAAAAAATTGAAGCCAGTGGAAAACTTCTTCTGGAAGTAAGGGATCTCCCCCTCTCGAAAATCCTCACCACAAACACTGTCGTTTTGCATGAAGGGTTTGGTGAGGAGAACCTTGTAAGCAGCATAAATCAGGATCTTGCCATTTGCATAGGTGCATTCCCTCATGGTGAGTTCAGCAAGAAAATCATGAAGGTTTTTGAAAAGAGCAATGCAAAATTTGCAGGATTTGGGAATGAACCAAAAACAAGTCTTTATGCAACATACAAGACGGTCTGTCTGCTTGAAAGGTTTGGATAGCTTTTTATTTCACAATGTCTACTGACTTCCATGAGATTTGTGGCCTTTTCAGATACCCACGACAATGTTCAGGCAATAAGGGATCTGATTGATGAGATAAAAAGTGAAAAGGCTAATTTCTTCATTCATGCAGGAGATGTCATCTCACCTTTTGCTCTGAGAGAGTTTTCAGGAATTGAAAAACTCTACTTGACATTTGGAAACAACGATGGGGACAGGCTCAAGCTTCTTGAAATAGCTTTGGAAAACAACTGGACTGCTGGAGAGGTGATTGCTGTTAATGGAGTTGCAGTTTATCATGGCACCTCACCGGAAATTCTCAACATTCTTCTTTCAAGATACAGAGTTGTTGTTACAGGACATACCCACAGGACTGAAGTAAAGAGAGATGAGGACGCCATCCTAATAAATCCCGGAGAAGCCTCAGGTTATTTAAGCGGAAAAAGAACCTATGCTGTTTATGAGGACGGGGATGTGAACATTATGGAATTTTAGCCTGGGATTGTAAAGCCGAGACACCACCAGATTGGAAAACAGATAAGGCTATATGCTGGGATGAAAAAGGATCGCTATGGGATGGATCAGGAATCTTGCTTCACTCCTCATCCTTGTAACCCTCATCTTTTCATCCTGTGTTCAGGATTCAGTCGATAAGAACATAAAGGAAAACTACGAGAAAGCTCTCAAAACATTCAACCAGTTCAGAGGTTCAGATCTGAATCCTCAGCTCAAGATTGTGGACAAGAACTGGGTTATTGAGCAGTGGGGAGAATATGAACAGAAAGAAGAGATTTTTTACAAGGCAATGATGCTTCTGCCTGCCAATTACAGCTTTAAAAAAGCAAAAGAGCACGATCTGGGAAGTTTTGTTGCATTCACGTGGGAGGGAAAGATATACGCTGTGAAGGAGAATTTCAATGAGAAAACATTCAAGAGAACAATCTATCATGAGCTTGAACATCTCTTCCAAGAGAATTACGCAATTTCCTCAGATGGGACTTTTGATGGTGAGAAAGCCAAGGCATCAGTTATTGAAGGAGATGCCAAGCTGATATCGAGGGTTATAACAGGCGAAAACTACAGCAAAGAAAGGTTGAGTGAGCTCGATGATGAAAACGCATACTTTCTGCTTGGATACGCTCCATATCTATTTGGCTACAACCTTGCCATTGATGTTTTCAACAGAACAGGCGATACAATTTCCATGATAGAAAATCCTCCAGAAACCATGGAGCAGGTGATGCATCCTGAAAAGTACTTCAGCAAAGAGAGTTTCGAGAGAATCAGTATTAGCAAAGACCAGAACAGACTTGGAGAGCTTTTTATCCTCTTCTTCCTGGGTGCACATGTCACGGATTCGGTGGCATGGATTGCTGCTGAAGGCTGGAATGGAGATGCTTACCTGCTAAACGAGACAGGATGGATATGGAAGATATCCTTTGACACGGAAAGAGATGCTGTTGAGTTTTATTATGCCGCCAACAACATGATGGGAAAGCTTGGAAAAAAGGAGGATGAAGAGTTCTGGATAACGGAAAAATACATGCCGCAAAAAATAAAGATCAGGCTGGATGGAAATTACGTGATCATTACATCGAAATTTCTGGAGGTTTAATCATGTGGAGCATTCTTAGAGCATTGAGGGAGAACCCGGAAATGCTTATCGAATCTCAGAAGAGGAGAGGAGAAGGCATTAAGGTTGTTTATAGAGCCATAGAACTCGACAAAAGGTGGAGAGAGGAGCTCTTCAAGCTCAACCAGCTCAGAAGGGAGAGAAACCAGCTCTCTGCAATGGTTAAAAAGGCGCAGGAAAAGAAAAAAAAGAGGTACATAGAGAAGGCAAAGGAGATTTCCGAGAGGGTAAAGAAGGGTGAAAATGAGCTCGAGAAGCTTGAGGAAGAGCTGAACTCTGTTCTTCTTTCCATCCCCAATATAATCCACAAGAGCGTTCCTGTTGGCAGAGATGACAGCGAAAATGTGCCGGTTAAATTCTGGGGGAAGGCGAGGGTTTACAGAGAGCATCTTGATGCCTTCCTGCAGCAGAGCGATGGTAAAGCAGAATACGAGGTTATTGAAAAGCCCGTGACAGGGCATGCGGATGCTGTTGAGAAGTTTGGATGGGCCGACATTGAAAGAGCAGCAAAAATCGCAGGTTCGAGGTTCTACTACCTTCTCGACGACTTGGTGTGGCTCGATTTTGCACTGACAATGTATGCACTGGACTTCCTGAAGAAGAGGGGCTTCACCATTCTTTCTCCCCCATACATGATGAACTCCAAGGCGTATTCAGGTGTTACAGCATTCAGCGATTTTGAGGAAGTCATTTACAAGATCGAGGATGAAGATCTATACCTGATCGCCACTTCCGAGCATCCGATAGCAGGAATGCACATGAACGAAACTCTTGGAGAGGACGAGCTCCCTTTGCTCTATGCAGGTGTCTCTCCATGCTTCAGGAAGGAGGCTGGAGCTCACGGAAAGGATACTAAGGGCATTTTCAGAGTTCATCAGTTCAACAAGGTGGAACAGTTCATCTACTGTTTACCTGAGGAGAGCTGGGACTGGCATGAAAGGCTTATAGCAAATGTAGAGGAGATATGGCAAAATCTTGGCATCCCCTACAGAATAGTGAACATCTGCACAGGCGATCTGGGCATAGTTGCGGCGAAGAAGTATGATCTCGAGGCGTGGATGCCGGCTCAGGGTAAATACAGAGAGATGGTGTCATGCTCAAACTGCACCGACTGGCAGAGCTACAGACTTAAGATAAGGTTTGCTGAAAAGCGAGGAATGCCGTCCAAGGGTTTTGTCCACACCCTGAACTCAACGGCAATAGCAACAACAAGAGCCATAACAGTAATCATAGAGAACTTCCAGCTTGAGGATGGCAGGATTGAGATTCCAAAAATGCTCAGGAAGTATCTGGAGCCAATAGAGAGTGCGCCGAAGGAGTACATAGAGCCAAGAAGGCAATAGAGCGTTAGCCATTCAGATTGGATTCATTGGGGGAAAATTAAATTTTTGAAATCTCCAGATTCACCAAAAGTGGTAAGGGAAATAAAGGTAAAGCAGAAGTAGGCTGGAAATGTTTTCTTGGTTATTCTATTTTTTGAAAATAGAGATCCCGAAAGAAGTAAAAGAAACTATGGAAAGGATGAAAGACGTGAACTGGCAGGAGGAGATCCGGAAGATAATAATAGAGAAAGCTATGGAGGAGGCAAAGAGGAGACTGCTTGATAAGGCAAAGGAGCTGAGGAGCAGGATGAAGAACTCGGAAATTACGAAAATGATAAGGGAGGATAGAGGTGCCAGACAGGGCTGTGCTTGATTCAAATGTAATTGCTGCAGTGTTCTTCAGAGAGGATGGAGTTTGCAAGAAGGCTGAGATAACAAACGTTGTCTGGAAGAAGATAAGTCTCCAGAGAGAGGATATGGATAGTTGTTGAGGATGCTTTAAAGAAGTGCATGGAGTTTCTGAGTTCTGCTTGCATCACTGTCAGCTCAGCAGAGCTTTTTGACATGGCTTTCAGAATTGCGGTTGAAAGGGGTATAACAGCATATGATACCCTCTACGCATAAGCTTCAGAAAAATCAGTGATCCTCTCATCACAGTCGACAGAAAGCTTGCCGGGAGTGTGGAGGACTCGGTCTTCATAAGGTGGAGGCAGTTTCATTCTGAGAGTGAATCACTTTGCACTTTCAGCCCTCTCAATTTTTAGTCTGGTTTCATCTATCGCAA
>JALURI010000200.1 GCA_027016965.1 Geoglobus sp. | reverse complement strand
ATTCCCCTCTATGGTGTCAAGGAATTCATACTGCATTGGCTGAACAGCATAATCATAGCTTTTCTCTGATCTGAAAGATAAAATTAATCTACCAACAACCATCAAATGTTCTCTGGATTTTGTAAAAAGAATTCCATCAGGTTTCTTGAAAAGACTGTGGATAGTTACCACATAGAGAAGTACAATTTCGCCGTATTTTTTACAGAACAGTCCCTTCAACTCATGCTCAAATATGCTACGGGGGAAAAATTTGGAGAGTTTCCCAGAACACATAACCTCAAAATCCTTTTCACCCTAACAGAGAGTGGTGCCCTCAAAAAACTCTATCGCGAAAATGTGGATGTTGTAAGGGAACTGAGTTTGCATACATCGCATCAAGATATATTGATGTTGGTTATTCAAACAAAATAGCCCAGGAATGTATAGAGTTTGTCAGAAGGGTGAAAGAGGTGATCAAATCTGATCCATGAAAGATACTTCAGAACCACAGAAATTATTGGGAGGATTTTTGCGAGAGGTGAATATAACCTCTCCTCTGATCTCGATATTCTGTTTGTTTCAGAAGATATTCCTGAGAAATTCAGCTTTGAGTGGTATTCTGATTTTGTTAGAAGGCTCACTGATGACAGCTGGATAAACATCCATCCTTTAAACAGAAAGAAGCTTGAGGAGCTCATCAGGTATTACGGCAAACTGATAGAGGTGTGAGAAAAATTATTAATCCAGCATGTCTATGCCAGAGGGATGATTGATGATAACACTGTAAAGCATGTGGCAAATCTTGCAAAAATTGAGGTTGATGAAAAAGAGATTCAGGAGTTCAAGAGGGATTTTGAAAGGATAATTGAATTATTTAACAGACTTGACGAGATAGATCCTGATGTGGAGCCAACTTACAATGTTATACCCCTCAAAAACGTTATGAGAGAGGATAAACCTGAAAAATCTATTGAAAGAGAAAAGGTTCTTGCAAATGCTAAATTCAAAGAAGAGGGATACTTCAAGGGTCCGAGGGTTGTGGAATGATAGCAGTAAGGAAATGGAGGGAAAAACTTGAGAATGAAAAAGCTTACGATGCCATCTCTGAACTGATTGAAACATCCAGGAAAAATAAATACAATTCATACATCACGGTTACTGAGGATCTGGCTCTAAAGCAGGCTGAGGAGTATGATAAAGGAAAAAGGGATGGGAAGCTTGCTGGAATTCCGGTTGCAGTAAAGGATAACATATCAACTGAAGGCATCAGAACAACATGCGCATCCAGAATGCTTGAAAATTACATCCCGCCATTTGATGCTCATGTTGTTGAAAGACTGAAGCAGGAAGGAGCCATAATCATCGGAAAAACAAACATGGATGAGTTCGGGATGGGAACAACAACAGAGACATCATATTTTGGTGTTGTGAGAAATCCAAGAGATGATGACAGGGTGGCTGGAGGTAGCAGTGGCGGAAGTGCTTCAGCCATTGCCGGAGATGAGACTGTTCTGGCTTTAGGAACAGATACTGGAGGTAGCATAAGATGTCCGTCAAGTTTCACGGGAGTTTATGGATTGAAACCCACCTATGGCCTTGTTTCCAGATACGGGCTTATAGCTTACGCAAACAGCCTTGAACAGATTGGACCGATGGCATCCTGCATTGATGATCTCGGTCTTCTCCTTGAGGTTATAGCCGGAAAGGATGAAAAAGATTCAACAAATTCTGGAAAGAGCTTTGAATACTCACCTGCTGAAAAGAAATTCAAAATTGGAGTAATAAAAGAAATGAAGGCAGATGAAAGAGTCCAGGAGGTCTTTGATGAATTCATCAATTCCATTTCAAAATTTACTGAGGTTGAGGAGGTCAGTCTCCCAAGCCTTGCATATGCTCTCCCAGCCTACTATGTTATAGCCATGAGCGAGGCATCATCCAACCTTGCAAGGTATGATGGAGTCAGGTATGGCTATGCTCTCGAGAGCCTCGACAGCTGGACAAACTACTTCTCAAAAGTCAGAAAGGAGGGATTTGGAAAAGAGGTTAAGAGAAGGATTATGATGGGCAGCTATGCATTATCTGCTGGATATTATGGAAAATACTACCTGAAAGCTCTCAAAGTAAGAACTCTCGTTGTTCAGGACTTCATGAGAGCCTTTCATAAATTTGATCTCCTCATCTCACCAACCATGCCCTCAACAGCTTTCAGAATTGGAGAGCTTGCAGACCCTGTCACTATGTACATGGCAGACATCAACACAACCCCAATCAACCTTGCAGGGTTACCTGCTCTTTCCATGCCTGCTGGAGAGGTTAATGGATTGCCTGTTGGAGTTCAGGTTATAGGCAATCATTTTGATGAGAACACGATTCTGAGCTTTGGAAGGATGGTTGAGAGAAATGAGGTTTAACGCTGAGGAGTGGAAAAGGAGAACCGCAGAGAATTTCGATGAGGCGTGGCTTTCAGGTTTGGAAATCCTGACTCCAGTTCCACTTAACAGGAGGTATCCCTTTTCTGGCTACGAAACAGGAAGATCTCACCCTGTTTTTGACACAATGCAAAAGTTGAGAGAGGCGTATTTGAGAATTGGATTTAGTGAGATCATTAATCCCCTGATTGTCGAGGATATCCACATCAGAAAGCAGTTTTCAAAGGAAGCTTTAGCTGTTTTGGACAGATGCTACTATCTTGCGGTTCTTCCAAGACCGAATGTCGGAATATCGGAAGAAAGGATTGAGGCTATAGAAAGGATGGCAGGAAAAGAAATAGATGTCAATGCCCTCAGAAGGGTTCTCCACCTCTACAAGAAAGGGTTGATGGATGGGGACGACCTTTCATCAGAGATTGCCCTTGCCATTGGCGTTGATGACCGGCTGGCTCTGAGAATAATAGATGAGATCTTTCCCGAATTCAAGGAGCTCAAACCTGAGCCCACAAATCTAACACTCAGAAGTCACACGACAACTGGCTGGTT
>JALURI010000199.1 GCA_027016965.1 Geoglobus sp. | reverse complement strand
GATCACAGCCTGCAGAACATCCTGCTTTAATGGGGTTTGAGTTTTCCAGTCAAAATCAGGGTAGTATTTGGTGACAAGCTTTTCAAGGTCATCATCCACATTGTCAGGGATGGTTTCCTGGAGGGGTTGTGATGCTGAAAGAGGAAGATAATCTATATTATTGTTATTCAGAACATGTGGAGAGTCACATATCCCGTCTGAATCTGTGTCAGAGCAGATCTGGGAAATCCCATTTCCATCTGGTTTTGCCCAGTAATTTCCACCTGTTGTTGCTCCACCGATAACATTACTTTCCATTTTTGGAGATACATTCCAGATATTGAAGCTCCCTTCTGTTACGTTCGCATTTACTGTGTTGTTGAAGAGGTTGTTGTAGATAAGATTCGAATTGGCATAATCTGAGAGCTTGATGCCGTATCCGTTGTTCACAATGATGTTGCCTGCAATGGTGTTGTAAATGGAGTGGTTGAAAATCCAGATGCCTTCATCATTACCCCTGATGACATTGCCAGCAATTTCGTTTGAGGAAGAGGAGGATATCCAGAGAACATCACCACCATTTTCTATCGTGTTGTTGGATACAACATTGCCTGCTGAATTATGGATCCAGAGTGCACCCCAGTTTCCGACCATTGTATTGTTTGAGATGACATTCTCATCAGAGCTCAGAATGTAAACCGCATCCAGATTGTTTTCCATAAAGTTACCCTGTATCTGGCTGAAACGGGAATTTTGATTAAGGCACACGCCAACACCGTTGTCAAGAATTGTGTTGTGGGAAATGGCGATGAATGAGGAGTTAACAAGGTATATGCCATATGGTCCGTTATCGGTTATTGTGTTGAACTCTATTCTGCTCCTGTTTGCATTTTCAATGTAAATTCCGTAATACCATCCTGTTAAAGTCAGATTTGTCACTGTGACATTTTCAACTGTACTGGACGAATAGATGTAAATACCAGAGCTCCATTTCATATAACTTCCACCAATTTTGTACCCTTTCCCATCCAGATACACATTGTCGGAAGTGATTGATATGCATCGAACCTCTGTTGAGATGGCTATATCTCCTGTCAGAAAATAATAGCCAGGAGAATCAATGATTCTGCACTCGCTCAGGGTGATTTCCTGTGCCTCTATTGAGCCTGTCAACATATACAGATTGATCAGGAGTGCTGCCAAGGTAAGCATCCATCTTTTCAATCCAATCCTCCTCCTGAATTGCCATTCCATACATCCCGTAATCAAGTCGAATGAACGTTTATTCAACATCCACAACCTTGCCAGGGTTCAGAATGTTGTTTGGATCGAATGCTTTTTTTATTTTTTTCATCAGTGTTGTCAGCTCTTCAGGAGATGTTTTAATGAAATCCTCTTTCTTTACAGCACCAATTCCATGTTCTCCTGTTATCGTACCACCGAGCTCACCTGCAACACTGAATGCAAATTCCTTAAACTCAGCATATTTTTTCATCCACTCATCCCTGCTCAGGCCGGATTTCATTATCTGCTGATGGACATTTCCATCACCTGCATGTCCAAAATGCAGAACCTTTAAATTGAGCTCATCTGCTTTTTTCTGGCATTTTTCAACAAACTCAGCTATGCTTGAAGACGGAACAGTTACATCCAGCACCTCTATGGTTTCATCCTTGAGACCCTCGTAGATGAGGCTTCTTATTTCAAGAATATCCCTCTGTTCCCTTCTGCTAACTCCAACCAGAACGTCAAGAGCCCCGTATTTTCCTGAAATTTTCTCAATTATCTCGGATTTCTCCATCAGCTCAGCTTCATTTCTACCATCAACAATAACCATCAGATGTGCCTTTCCACCGCTGAAGGGCCATTTCTTTCCTGTAACACTCTCTCCTGCTTTTATTGCCTCAATGTCCATGTATTCTATGGCAAGTGGAAGCACTCCGCTTTTGAGAATTTCAGGAACGCACTTGATTGCATTCCTGGCATCCTGAAACGGTATCACAAGTGTGTAAGTCACTCCAGGCTCAGGAATCAGGCGGAGAATAACCTTGGTTATAACGCAAAGTGTACCCTCACTGCCAACAATCAGATGGAGCAGATCGTATCCTGCTGTATTCTTTATTATCTTTCCTCCAAGGTTCAGAATCTCACCTGAGGGCAGCACAATCTCAAGCCCTGTAACATAGTTCCTCATAACCCCGTATTTGACAGCCCTTGCCCCACCTGCATTATTTGCAACAAGTCCCCCAAGCTGGGCACTCTCATCTCCTGGGTGAGGTGGAAATGACAAGCCCGGAACTCTTTCCACAGCTTTTATCAGCTCTCTCAGGCTAACTCCAGCCTCGCACACAGCCATAAGATTTTCCTGATCTATCTCAATTATCCTGTTCATTCTTTCCATTGACAGAATTATTCCTGATTTGACCGGCACTGCCCCACCACTTAATCCAGTACCACCTCCCCTAACAAAAACCGGAATTCTCATTCTGTTTGCCAGCCCCATTATCTCTGAAACCTGCATTGTGTTTCCGGGTTTTACAACCACAGCATCTCTCGAAACCTCAGGTCTCACTGATTCTGGTGTTTCATCGTAAAGGTACCCCTCAGGACTGAGAACCACGTTGTTCTCACCAACAATACCTTTCAGTTGAGGAATTATTTCCTCAAAAGCATGATCTTCCCCTCCACTATCCTTCATTGCCTGAATTTCACAGCAATGCAGTCATAAAAGTTACGATGGAAATGCTGAAGACGTGGCATTTCTTCCGGATTCACACCGGAGATAATGTTAAATGAGTCCAGTGCTCTGGAAAGGTATGGAGATCATTGTGGTCTCAGGCTTTCTTGGAGCCGGGAAGACAACTTTCATTCAGAAATTCGTAAAAAAGCATCAGAACTATGAAAACAGGAAGTTTGCCATTCTGATCAATGAATTTGGTGATATTGGCGTGGATGGAGATATACTGAAAAATAACGGAC
>JALURI010000198.1 GCA_027016965.1 Geoglobus sp. | reverse complement strand
TTCTGATATTCTGAGGGTAGGTCTCCCTTCAGCCTTTGCGATGCTTGCAATGAGCATATCAATAATGATCCTTAATCTGATGATAGTCAGAGTTGACGGTACAGATGGCATAGCTGTTTTTACCAGCGCATGGAGGGTGGTTCATTTTGGATTCATACCTCTTTTCGGGTTTGCCGGAGCTGGAACAGCCGTTATGGGTTCTGCGTTTGGGGCAAGGAGGATTGATAAACTGGAAAGAGCATACAGATATGTAATATCACTTGCTGTAAAAATAGAGCTCATCATGGCGTCAGCATTCATTCTCACCGCTCCTGTCACAGCACTTGCCTTCACCTACAGCCAGGATTCCTTTAGAATATATGAAGAGCTTGTATTTGTTATGAGGGTCCTTCCCGCCTTTCTTCCTGTTGCCCCCCTGGGAATAATAACATCATCAATGTTTCAGGGCATGGGAAAAGGGGAGAGATCGTTCCTTATAACACTACTCAGAACCATAATCCTTCAGATATCTCTGGCATACATTCTTGCATTCATTTTTAATTTCGGATTTTCTGGCATCATAGCAGGCATAGTCGCTGGTAACATCATGACGGGGTTTGTTGCATTTGGATGGGGACTGATAACTATAAGAGGGCTAAGGAGGGAAATGAAATGGGAAGAGAAGTCCTGATTGCAGTATCAATTACCTCATTTCTTGCTCCATTCACACTTTCATCCCTGAATGTAGCTCTACCTTATCTTGCAATCGAGCTATCTGCAACCACCACCGAAATGAACTGGATCGCTACAGGGTTTTTGATCTCATCTGCAATTTTTCTCATTCCTTTTGGCAGAATGGCTGATATGTATGGCAAAAGAAGGTTATTCCTTCTGGGAATAGCTGTCTTCTCACTCTTCTCTTTTCTTTCCTCTATTGCTCTGACCAGTTCCCAGCTTGTATTTCTGAGGATTCTTCAGGGAACCGGAGGGGCAATGATATTTTCTACAGGAATGGCAATCCTCGTGTCATCCTATTCTCTCAGCGAAAGAGGAAAAATTCTTGGGATAAACACAGCATCTGTGTATCTCGGTCTCAGTCTTGGGCCGGTTGCTGGTGGTATTCTTACAGTAAACTTAGGATGGCGGAGTATATTTGTGCTGACAGCTCTGCTGGGCATCGCCGCATTTCTTGTGGCAACAAAAAAGATCGCAGATGATGCTCATGAAGGATCGAAAGAGGATTTTGACTTTGTAGGGTCTTTTTTATACAGCATATCGATTCTTGTATTCATAGCTGGCTCATCGGAAAGGGAGTATTTTGCTCTTCTCCCGATGTCTGTTCTCAGTCTCGCAATATTTTTGCTATGGGAGAAAAGACAGACACATCCTGTACTAGACCTAAAACTGTTTGAATCAAACAGAATCTTTGCTCTGTCAAATCTAACAGCTCTGATCAATTATTCTGCAACATTTGCCCTTGTATATTTGATTAGCATATATCTGCAGATAATTCTCGGACTTGATCCTCAAAAGTCTGGCTTTATTCTTCTTTCCCAGCCTGCTGTGATGGCAGCTTTTTCCCCATTTGCTGGATGGATATCTGACAGAATAGAACCGAGATTCGTTGCAACAGCAGGGATGATTCTGAATGCAGTCGGGCTCGGGTTGCTTTCAACTCTTTCGGCAGGATCACAGATTCTGAATGTGGTGTTTTATCTCACCCTGATGGGTCTTGGTTTTGCCCTCTTCAGCTCCCCCAATACAAATGCAGTCATGAGCTCGGTTGAAGAGAGATATTACGGAATTGCATCTGCCACAGTATCAACAATGAGGGTTCTGGGTCAGACCCTGAGCATGGCGGTTGTTATGCTGGTCTTTTCCGTTTTTGTTGGCAGTGTTCAGGTGGAGATTGTTGCTCCTTCAGAGCTGATTGAAGCCATGAAAGTATCCTTTCAGATCTTTTCAATTCTCTGCTGGATGGGGGCTTTATTCTCTTTCATGAGAGGGGACATCCGATAATGTTATCTTGTAATCTGATCTTTTTCTGTTTATGTGTCTGTCAAAAAGAGAAAGAGAGTTCATTCAGGACTGGCTTGACTACATTGATGGAAAAACAACCCTTCTGGAATTTGTAGAAAAATGGAAAAGTGAAAACAAGGACTGGAAGATCTACATGAGGGTTCTCAGACACAGAATAAATAAAAAATATGACAGAATGCTCTCTGATCTCATCCTGATGAAGAAGTTTCTTGAGCTTGATTATCATCCCTGAATTTTTTGAAGTACAGGTGAAACACAGCACCCTCTTTCTCGGAAGTTTTAACTTCCACCTTTCCACCATATTTTTCGATAAATTTTTTGACTATATACAGTCCAATGCCCGTACTCCCTGAAAGACTGTATCCCTCATCAAATATGCTGTTCAACGATTCTTCCGGAATCCCCACCCCAAAATCCTTCATGATCACATGAATGAATTCTCCTTCATCAACTGTTTGAAAGATGATTCTCTTCGATTTTCCATGCTTTATCGAATTGTTGATAAGATTGTCAAAAACAGAATAGATTCCATTGTCTGCCAGAACTTCTGCATCACCTCTGATCTCGTACTCAATTTCATAATTTTCCATAACTTCCTCTACGACCTCCGAAAGTCTGAACTTTTGAAGATCCGATTCCCTTATCGTCTCTTCAACATCTCTCAGCAGTTTGATTGCCCTTACTGCCTTATCAGCCCTTTCCTCAATCTTCCTGCAGTATTCGCACCCTTCTTCTCCAATTTCACTGTATCCCTTTATTGCTGTCAGGTCGTTAAGGAGATCATGTCTCAAAACTCTGTTGATGACCTTCAGATTTTCAAGCGCTTTCTCAAGCTCATTTCTGCTTTTTTTCAGCTCAAAAAGTGCAGAATTCACAGAATCTGCAAGTTCTGAAATTTCATCATCTCCTTCTATTTTTAGACGATCCTGAATCTTAAATTTATCTTTTTTCACCTTTAACATGTAGTCTCTGATATCATAAATTCGCCTAACAACATCTTTCTCAAAGAGAATGTAGCCAATTGAAGAAAGAACTATTGCAGATACAGTGAAGATAAAAATCCCTATCTGAATGTTTCTGATTACTGCCGGACTTAATGTGGTACTGTAACCAAAAAGGAAGTAACCTGCTACACTATCTCCAAGTTTTGGAGCCGGTACAGCCCTCATCAAAGGTGATTCGATGGTTGTGGTGTTGTTAGAAAAATAAAATACATCAACGCCGAGCAGTGGTTTTGTTTCTCTGAAGTATTCATCATCAACCCTGTCCACGAGAATGTACGTTACTTCATTTTCCTTCTGAGCACAGATCATGTAAAGATTCTTCCGCTTATCAAATCCGCACTCTGACTCAGTGGTGTAGAGTGTCTCTGAAATTTTGAGAATCTCATCCCTGTCAATGTCATTCCCTGAAAAAATTAATGTATCGCTGTCAGATACAACAACAAATGCATCAAGGTGGTAATTCTCTTTCATCAATGCATATATCGCTGAATTGTTCACATGACCATACTGAATTTTGAATAGCTGGAGGTATGTTCTCAGTTCTGAAAACTCATCTGAAATCATCTCCTGAAATGCCCTTTCACTTTCATCCAGCAGTGTTTGCATGTAATCCTGATTTGATTTGTGAATGAGGTAGATCTCAATCGAGAGGTTTATAAGATAGAAAGCCACAATTATTCCAGATACGGCGATTGCGGTTTTTGTTTTGAGATTCATTTTACAGAATTCTGACCGGGATTTTTTTAAAGTTTTTCAGTGCCGGCTCAGTCTCTCACAATCTTCGCCACAAAAAAACCGGAACATCCGTGAATGTGGGGATAGAATCTTTTAGCCTTCGATATCTCCGGGTCAAGTCTTACATCTCCAATTCTGGTCATGGCAGGCACTCCGAAATTAATTTCATCGAGATGAACAGGAAATCTCTCCAGAGCACTTTCCAGTACCATTTCGTTTTCTTCTGGCGTGAGAGAGCATGTTGAATATACCAAAATTCCACCCTTTTTCAGAGATCCTATTGCAGATTCAAGCAATTTTATTTGTAGGGCAGAGCAGAACTGGATATCTTCTTTACCACGGGATATCTTTCTTGATGGATCCTTGTGTATGATCCCTTCCCCCGTGCATGGCGCATCCACAAGAATCCTGTCCACCTTCATCCCCGCTCTAAGGAATTCAGCGGAGTTCATGTGAACAACAGCGACATTCAAAGATCCCATTCTGTGAATGTTATCAATTAAAGCAGGAATTCTCTCCCTGTTACCCTCTATTGCAATTATCTTTCCTCTGTTTTTCATCAGCTGCGAGATCATTGTTGTCTTTCCTCCGGGAGAAGATGCAAAGTCCACCACCAGGTGATCCTGCTCTACTTCCAGAACAAGGGGAGGGATGCAAGAGCTCTTGTCCATTATGTAATAAAAACCCATGAGATATTCAGGAGTGGCTCCAATGCTGTATGGTTCATTTCTGACTTCATAACAAAATGGCACCTCGGTTTTTTCAACTTCAAATCCTCTATCATCAAGCTTTTTTAAAAGTCCATCTTCATCTGTCTTTATTGTGTTCACACGTATGTATTTTGGAACATTTTCCATTGCCCTGACAAGTTTTTCTGTCTCTTGCCTTCCAAAAAACCTTTCCCATCTCCTTATTATGAATTCACTGTACCCAAATTCCCCTGAAATTCTCCTTGAAAAATCTGAAGACGGAAAATCAAATATCATCTGTCAAAAAACGGATTCTTGGACGTGACTGATATAGGAATTCCCATAACAACATCACTTCTGGCAATACGGAGCTTTTTTGCTGCTGCTCCAATTCTATACATGACCCTGGTATCTGCCCCAAGTATGGATGAGAGTTTTGCTGCTGAACCTATTGCAATTCCCATATCTATGAGCTTGTAAGCGCAGTTCGGTCCAACAAAGTCTCTCCCTTCTCGTCTCCCTGAACTTTTGAAATCATTGCAGCTTTCAAACCCGCATGCACCGCAGTTGAGCCCAAGGGTTCTCTCCCCAAATACGCCAATTAAAACCACGGCATCTGCTTTCTTTACACTTTCCCCATCCCTTATGAAATTTTTCTCTCTTTCATCAGCCATTTCAATCATTTTTTCAGCCAGTTTATTCTTTAGATCTCCTTTGATAACAACTATTTCAACATCATCCTCCCCCTTTGATTTGGGGGCTGTTTGAGCGGTCAATGCCATGAGCTTCGCAGACAGTTCTGCAATTTCTTTCCTCAGATTTTCCTCAAGCATTATTTCTCACCCCAACCAGAATTTGTACTTAGTAAATTAAAGTTTTTCAGGTTGCACCAAGAATAAATGCAACCAGACCGAAAAATAGGGCAATCATTGTCTTCTTTCTCATTTTCCTTATTTCCTCCATTCTCACCCCTTTAAAGAGCTTGCTGGCTGTATCAATCAAAATAAAATCACATATCAGAACCGGAATCAGGTACTTTACATCCATGTATTCGGGAATTGCAATTACCAAAAGACTCAGTACAACGGAAATTATGTAAAGTGATGCAGAAATCTTCTCTGCAGTTTTTATACCCTGAACTCTTGCTATCGTCCTCACATTTCTGATTGCATCCCCTTCCACATCCTCTATTCCCTTCATAATCTCTCTTCCAAGTCCTGAAAGAAATGCTATTGCTGAAAGAATGGCGATCTGAATGTTGGGACTTCCTGCAACTATGGAGCCGAATATAAAGGGCGCAGCCATTGAAAATGCAATGTAAATGTTTCCAGCAATGCCGTATTCCTTAAGCTTGATGTCGTAGGCATATCCCATAAAGGTTATTGCAATTGCAAGAAAGAAAGCCAGAATTGAGACGGCATAAGCAAATCCGAAACCCGGGAAAGCAAGAACCGCTGAGACAAGCAGTGCTGTTCTTCTCGATATGTCACCTCTTACTATCGGTCTGTCAAATCTTCTGTTGGCTCTGTCAACCTCATAGTCAAAGTAGTCATTGAGGGCAAATGCAGAAGCTTGCAAAAAGAGGGCAGTAAGAAATCCAAAGGTTGTTAGCCTGAGATCAAAGTATCCAAGTGTTATATAGACTCCTGCTACCACTCCAAGACCGTAAATAAAACCATGTTCAAGTCTTGTCAGTTCCCAGAGTGCTATTAACTTTTTCATGGTACTGTTGACATATATGCATCGATTCCTTTTTCATAAATCACATTTCCGACAACTATCGTATCCGCATTCTTTAGCATCTCAAGCGCCCTCTCTCTGCTGTCAATCCCTCCCCCATAAAAAAGTTTAGCCCTTCTCAATGCTTTCTTTATCGCTCCCACAATCTCAGGATTTCCGTAAGTTCCACTGTACTCCACGTAAATTACTGGTAGATTGAACATGTCTTCTCCAACTATCGCATAGCTCACCGCCTCATCAATGTCAATATTGCACCTTGCTCTTGTAACTCTACCAACAGCCGAATTCTCATTCAGGACTATGTATCCCTCCATCAAAACCTTCTCATCGAGAATATTTCTGAAGCTGTTAAGATTTTTTATATTCATTCTGATCCATCGTGAATGTTTTCCTGTTATCCATTCTCCGTCTTCAGAATTCAGAACAACTGGCACAAAGATGTAATCGGCATCATACACGACATTGGATGGATCTGATGGCTCAAGTATGGTTGGAAGCCCGTAATCTTTTATTTCATTAAAGAGGAGTTTTGCCTTTTCAAATGTGACATTCTGTGTCCCTGAGACCATGACCGCATCTGTACCGCTTTCAGCAACAGCCCTGATTATCTCCGGAGGGTTGTTTCTGTCTGGATCGAGTTTTGTCACATGCCTGATTTTTCCCAGCATCTGTGCTTTTGTCAATCCCAATAAAATAAAAATTTTTGGAATGAAGCTAAATAAACTCACTTCTGGATTTGATAGTCAAGTCTTTTATCAGCAATCCCTCAGTGAAAAGAATTCCAATCTTCTCTGTCAGGTTTTGAAGTGCAGAATGGTCAATTTCGAATGTGTACCTGTTAGGTCTTTCTGACGATTTCTTTATGCTTGCAGTCACATCGTAAATGCTTTTTTGATAGACATCTACAGGGGGCTCTGTAATCCCTATCTGACAGAAGTTCACAACAGTGATGTCATCAGGAAGCATGTCCATCATAATCGAGTATTCTCGAATTGCCTCCATTCCATAAAAGAATATGAGAGATGGGTTGCCAAAAATCAGTATCACTCTGTCTTTTTCCCCGAGAATTGTTCTTCTGAGTTTCTCAACAACAAGTTTACATGGAAGAAGATCACCCTCCTTATGAATGAAAATGTCGATGGTATCGTAATCACATTCGATTTCAAACTGTTTTCTTATCAGTCTGAAAAGCCGTTTGTCCTTTTCAGTTAAAAAAATCAGCACAGCCCCATCTTTTCCATACAGGGGCTCTATATAATTTAGAGTTAGCATCACAGGGAGGATAGGATTTTCAGCTTTTATCAAGACTCTGTGATTTTGTATAGACAGAAAAAAATCTCTAAGTGTGGTTACAGGCTTCTCCTCCATATTTTACCTTTATGGAGAATTATATAATAAATGTTGCTGTATCTGGCATGTTTAACGCCGTTTAAACCTGGGCATGCATATTATCTCCCTTATTTCAAGATTGAAGAAACTGTTCATATGGGCTGGTCTCAAAACAACCGCTGTATCTGCCCCCCTTCCTGTTCCACCCATGGCAACCACCTCTTCTATTGGAATAGCTCCACTGTCGGTAGCCATTATCGCAATCTCAACACACACTTTCAGTCCATGTCCGAAAAGACTCCGCAATGCTTCTGCTATTGCCTCAACCCTGCTTGCTCCTCCAAGCTTTCTGCTTATGCTCCTCTCAACACCGCTTAAAATGTGGCTCTGCCTCACAATTTTAATACCAGTGCTCCTCAAAAACTCCTCCGTCTCAGGATCCAGACTGCTCTCTCCCTCTCTGTAAAAACCCGTGTGATATGTAACGCAAACAAGATTGAGATCTGGATTCTTCTTCATCTCGAGAACCTTTCTTGCGGTGAATCCTGTCGAGGATGCAAAGACAATATTATCTATACCTCTTTCTTCCGCTCTTTTCAGTGCAAGTTCAACAGTTTTTTCAGTATTCTCTTTCCCCGGTTTTTCAAAGTAGTAAATTCGTTCTTCCATCATACCATCACCATAAATGCTATTGCGAGAATCATCAGGAAAATTGTGAGTACGAGAGCAATTACCGCATACCTTGAATCTCCAAAAACTATCGGAATCGGCCCGATTAAAATTACACCTCCTCCCTTAAGCTTACTTCTCCACTCATCCTTTAAATCCAGCATCTCCATCTCTTCTTCAGGCTCAGGACGATCTGTGTAGTAGACCTCGTCTGAAACATATCTTTCCCTCAGCCCCTGTATCAGCAGAAATGCTCCAAGTGCGATGAGTATGAGTGCAATGTACTCAAGCACTCTACCACCTTTTTATCATGGAGAATGCAAAAAGAACAAGAGCAATGAATATTGCAAGAATCATCAGTCCTGAATTGCTTCCAAAGACTATTGGGATGGGACCTAAAAGCACAACTCCGCCATACTCGATGCTTTCTGCCGGAATTTTTGAGAGTGAATAAAGAACAAGACCAAAGAAGATCAGAGTTATTCCTGAAAAAACCTTGATCGGATTCATGGCTCTAAGGCCTGACTATCTCATCACCCTGCCACACAAAGTTCGGACCACTGAATGCATGCATGATAAATCTGTAATTCCTGATTTCAGGCTTTTCATCCTCAAATGCATCTCCATGGGTGACGTTCACAATTTCTCCAACAAAAAATACGTGATCTCCTGTTTCAACCTCATTTACAACCCTGCACTCTATGTTTGCCTGACACTCCTTTATTGATGGAGCTCTAACCTTTTTCGAAGGAATAAATGTAACGCCCATCTTTTCAGCCTTGCTTTCCCTCGCCCCGCTGACAGTTCCTGCTATCCACACATCCTTCAGCAGCTCCATTGTTGGCACCGCAACAACAAAATCCTTCTGCTCTTGAATGAGCTTCTTTGTGTATCTTTTCTTTCCTATTGCAACACCGAGAAGCGGGGGATTGAAACTGAGCGGCACAACCCAGTCGGCAGTCATTGGATTGGGTTTATCAGCACTTCCAGCAACAATCAAGTATGTTCTGAGAGGATAAAGGTATCCAATCATATCAGAAC
>JALURI010000197.1 GCA_027016965.1 Geoglobus sp. | reverse complement strand
AGAGCACCCGGCTTCTTAATAGCCTCTTGTATGAAATTTTTCTTTCCTTTTGCCCGGGTACTCCTCAGCTACGGGGGGTTGAAAAAGCTGACAGACAGGCTCATCAAATTCACAGTTAAAGGACCTTCCAGAGAAGTTTCCGGACGGGGAAAAGCATACATCACTGTAATAGCGCAGGGAAAAAACAAAACAGCAGCAATAACAGGCACGACAGCAGAACCATATCGCTATACAGCAATTTCTTCAGTCACGTGCGCAGAAAAAATTCTCAACAAAACCCACCCTTCAGGCGCACTCACTCCATCTCTTGCATTCGGTGCCGGGTTGTTTGAAGAAACAAACGGGGAGGTAGTGCTGGAAGAAGTAAAATAACACCACCTCCCCACCGCAAAGGTCAGTACTTCGTTTCTGTCAATCCTTCAGCTTACCGTCTACTGAATCACCTTTATGGTATCGCTACCAAAATCCGTAATCAGAAAACGATAAGTTCCGCTCACATAATCAAGATCAATAGGCTGGTTAAATCCCCCAATAATCCTGAAAATCGTATCTGTTCTCGCATCTATAATAACAACCTCGTCGTTCCCGTTATCCGTCACCAGTGCAAACAGTCCATCTTCTGTAAACCGGATGTTAAACAGGTCCGGACCTCCCGAAAACCCTGTAATGGTACCCACTATTGTATTATAGGTACCACTTGCAGGATCAGAGTCTATTATTTCCACAGTTTCATCGTTGTTGTTGTTAACGTACACCTTCTTCCCGTCAGGACTGACTGCTATCCCCTGGGGACCCGCTCCTGCAGGAAGATTGATGGTGGCATCAACATTGTAGGTTGAAGTATTTATAACTATGACGGTATCGTCTCCTGAACACGCCACATACACCCTTGAGCCATCTGGAGTTGGAGCCAGGTAAACAGGTCCACACCCTGCAACTGAAATTGGTGTGGTCCCGTTGGCAGCATTTCCATCAGTATCAATTTCGGTATTGGTAGAGGTATCTATTACATGGATCATATCATTATCATCGGTTACGTAAACTGCGCTTCCATCCGGAAGCACCGCAACACCCCACGGTACTGCAGGCGCTCCTGCAAGGGCTATAGAAGTTATCTGAGTAAGGTTCTGGGGATCAGAGATGTCTATCACCCTCAGGGTGCTATCTCCTGAGGAGCTCACATACGCCGTCAGTCCCGATGGATGGATGTCAACGTCCATAAGATTTGATCCTGTCCCTAAATTATCAAGCTGTTCGAGAGTATCAGTATCATAAGTGAGAACCCTGCTCGTTCCAAAAGCTTTTGTAACCACAGCCACATTGCCGTAAATCTTTATGCCCACGGGGCCGTTTCCTCCGGGCAGACCTCCTGATTGTGCAATCAGGGCCGGCTCGCCTGTGAATGTGGATGTGAACGACACCGGATTACCTATGGTCCCGCATGAAACCTGTGTGGGATCCTGAGAAAATGGCTTCCCCGTCACGTCCTTTAGAGCGCTGGTCACTGAAATCTGAAATTCATGCCCCCAGAAGATTCTCTCAACCGGCGTACACTCCACAGTTGATTTATCACCGGTTGCAGTACACGTCATTGATACGGACTGTAAATAGGTGAGATCATCAAGTCTGACTGAAGAACCTGGAACAAGAGTGCGGGTGTTTATGGGTTTTGAAAAATCCAGCGTAAAGGTTCCTTTGGTAGTGAGAGTTCCTCCGGGAGCGGGATTGATACTGTTTACCGTAAGGGTTGTATCCGTGTAGACGGAATAATCGCCATTTATGTACCTGAACACATAAACCCTTCCTCCTGGAGCAAGTCCCTTGACTTCGGTGTTAAATGACGCCTGCACACCCGTTGCTCCATCAAGCTGAAGTCCAATGGTTGCACTCTGACCGCGGTTGACATCTCCCATAAATGTGGAATTCAGGTATTGAAACTTGATATCTCCGGAGCCTTCATAAAAACTCACCTGGAACGTAAGGGACTCGGAAAGGGTTGCATTATCCCTCAGCTCCCTCCATTCAATTGTGAGAACCCGATTGGGCTCGTTTCCTGTTACCGTGTAGTAAACCTGTCCATCGGTTCCCATGTTCAGATCATCAAAGAAAGGTGCCACCAGGTTTGATGGGTTTGCGGGATCCGGAATGGCATTGTTCTGAAAATCCGCACGTGCAAGTTCAGTAAGTGAAAGCCATCCATTGGAGGTCACGTTAATTGTTGTCCCGGCAGGATAAAGTATGTTGTAAAACAGTACGTCCAGGGGAAGTTCCACCGGCATGGCTCTGTCATCGTCGTATGTGGAAAAATTCAGGCTTGTGCCACCGTTCACAGTATCCACAGGACAGAATATAAGATCCGCCAGGTTTCCAGTTTCAAGATAGGTAAACCCGTTACGGAAAACAGCCACACCATTTGAATTCCTCACCGTCACATCAACAGCCCCTATAACGCCTGGAGGGGTCTGCACCACAATTGTGGTTGAATCGACAACTGTAAAATTGGTTGCATTTGTATCCCCAAAAAGGACCTGTGTATCAGCAGTGCTGGTAAAACCCGAACCGGTAATGGTTACCCACTCTCCACCGAGCACGCTTCCAGAAGATGGATTTATACCTGTTATCTGCACACTGGAGTCAGTTATGTAAATCTCCCTTGTCACCACAGACCAGCGGGTGGATGAGTCAGGATACCTCACAATCACGCTCAGAGAAACCCTGTAAACGCCAGTCTGCGTATAGACATGAGATACAGCCTGCCCCACCGCTGTGGTGGAATCACCGAAATCAAAGAGGTAGGTTTCAACAATGCCATCTCCTGGAGTTGAACATGAGGCGTCAAACACCACCACCTCGTTTGTTGATGCACTGGTGGGTCCTGTAAAACATGCAGCGGGCGGTGCTCCTACAGAAGAGTAACTCTTTATAATAATCTGCCGGGTTGTTGTATTGGTATCTCCATCGTTGTCCTTCACCTGAAGTGAAACTGTATA
>JALURI010000196.1 GCA_027016965.1 Geoglobus sp. | reverse complement strand
GATAAAACACATGCGTAAGTTACTCCCAAAATATCATAAAGAAAAATGTATGCTTTGGAACTCCCAAGAACAAGATGCAACATCAGTGTGATTGCAAAAAGATTGCCGACACTTCAGGAGATTTTGCAATAGATTTTTAGCTTTTCATTCTCTCCGAATGCACTATCAAATGAACTACAGCTGTAGAAACACATATTAACATACGTGATCAAAAAACAATCATGCAGAAGCAATCCATTATCAAAGATCTTAATGACATCAAAAGCAGGATAGAATCCATAATCGAAACTCTCGAAATTATGAGTGACGAGGAATTTGCCAAATCAATTGAGAGAGGGGTGAAAGAGGCTGAGAGAGGAGAGTTGAGAGAGTTTGAAGAGATTTTGAATGAGCTACAAAATTAGAGTAACTCCTGAATTTGAGAAGAACTTCAAAGACCTCTCAAAGAAGGACAGAGAGTTAGCTTCAAGGCTCGTTAAGGCTATTACAAAGCTCTCAGATAATCCTAAAATTGGCAAACCATGTCCTACGACTATTCTGGCTTGTGGTCTTTGAGAGTTGGCAAATATCGATTGATTTACCGAATTGTTGAAGGCAAGGAAGAAATTTGGCTTATTACTGTTGGACACAGAAAGAAAGTTTACTGAAAAAATTTTTGGAGAAAATCAGCTCCAGTTCTCCTCAATCCTCAACGCTAATCCTTCAATTGTAACCTCCCCAGCCTCTTCTCCAACATCGCCAGGATCGATCTTGGTTATCACTGCATCCTGAACATTGACAGTCAGTCCCGTTGCCTTGAAAGTCACATTAATCAGATCTCCACTGTTTTTGAAAGCTGAGAAGTTTTCTTGAAGATTATGAGGGAGATGTGTCTGAGAGGTTCATTAAAAAGATACGTTTGAGCTTGCTGTATCGCTTCACACAAAATTTGTCACCATACATCCATTTGTCGATGGAAATGGTAGAGTTGTCGAGAGACCTGAAAGAGAAATCATGCTCGAATACAATCTGAAAAAGCTTCACGGGAAGTTCAGAAGCAAAACCCTCAAAGGCTGCTGGAAGAGGTAGACGAGGAATGGAGGATTTGAAGGCATTTGTTGACAGTAATGTAATTGTCAGGCATCTTGATGGAAAGCCGAATTTGTCTGAACTCAAGAATAAATATACCCTGTGCACATTCGCATTGTTTTCAGCAAGGTTTTTCTGGTTTACCTGAAGACGATAACTGGGAAGAAGAGCTACGAACTGAAGAACGCTTAAAATCAACAGGGAAATCAGGAATCTGGCATACGTGTTTGTAAAAAAATACGGTCTGCTGCCAAACGACGCTTTGATTCTCGCCACCTGCAGGTTTTACGGGATAAAATATCTGATTTCGCTTGACGGGGATTTTGAAAAGGCATGCAAAAAGGAAGGAATAGAACTTATTGACAGAGCTTTTTGATGAAAGTAGAGAGAATTCTAAAGCACTGTTACAAGTTTACTGTCGCTCAGTTATTCCCAGATGATCCCTGACACCGTTTGATTTAAGCCACCCTTTTTCCAGCTCTTCGATAAGTTCAACTATCCTCTCCACCTGTCTGAAAACCACTCTTCTAATCCGCTCATCCTTTTCAAACTCGTCAACAAAACCGTATATTGCAGTTAACGGGTTTCTTATTCTATCAACAAGGACTGCAAATGTCTCAATGTTCTCCTCGATCTGTCTCATTGCTTTTATTAAGTCGGTTATGTCTGTGAGAGAAAGGATCAACCTGCCCTCTTCAGAAAATTTTGTAACAACAGCCACTCCATGCTTCAGATCACCCCTTGATGTCCGAAATCTCATGCTGTAATTGATTGAATCAAAATAACGACACTCCATAACATTTCTGTGAGTTCTTCTGACCTTTTCTTTGTCGTCTTCATGAACAAACTCGGTGAATTCTCTGCCAATCAGTTCCTGACTGGTGTGTTCGAGAAGGTTTCCCACCTTCTTGTTTGCAAAAATTATCCTGTCACCATCCAGAAGTACAATCCCAGTTCCAGTGTTGTCAAGCAGAAGTTTGTAAAGTTTATCAATTCTGTTCTTTTGCCTTTCAGTTCGCATTTTTGAGATTGCATATGAAATATTTTCGGCAAATTTTGAAAGCAGGGTTAATTCTTCATCATCAAAACCGCTCCCCTTTGCCGTGTAAATATTCAATGCCCCGTAAATCTCCTCTCTGTATTTCAGCGGTATTGTCAGCAGGTAATTTGAATCTTCTCTAAAAGATACTATCCTCATCGAATCCAGTTCTGAAGTTTTGAAAGAATCCCTCGCTATTACCGGTTTTTGTATTTTCATCGCCACATCTGCAGGCAGCTCATCCCATCTTCTGATTTGAAAATCCGATGTTCTATCGGAACCGTATCTCATTTTAATTCTGAAAGAACCATCCTTTGCAGGATAGGTTATCCATGCATTGTCATATCCCCCAATTTCAACCACAATTCTGCACACCTCTTTAAGCAGATCCCTCTCATTTTCTGCCTTCAGTACAACATTACTCAGATCAGCAAGAATTTTGAGATCTCTCTCACTTTTTCTTTTTTCTAAACTTTTTTCAGCAACGACCTTTGCGTAAATTTTAAGGACTCTCTGCAAGAACTTTATCTGTAATTTTTCGAAAGTTGAGTGAAAATCACTGGATCTGATATCCACATTCTGTAAAATAATCTCCTGGAGTATGTTGAGTCTGCTAATAAAATTATCAGGCCTCTGTCCTCTCCTGATCATATCCTCAATCAGTGACTCATCTATCTGCTCTAAAAGGCTGTCAAAATCTTTATTTCCTGAAAGCAAATCGATAAGGAAATTAACAGTAATTTCTTTAAATCTGTCTAAAAGCTCTTCAGGTACCGAATCAGATACTTTTTCAACCCACAGGAGGGCTATTCTCTCAGCTTGATCTGTAGTAATCATATCGAACCCTTCATTTTATATTATTCACATTTATTCGAGTTTTTATATATTTTCCAAAAC